>NZ_JBYSXL010000029.1:0-53582 GCF_058782155.1 Methylobacterium sp. FW306-05-D | reverse complement strand
CCATTGCCGCCGCCGCCTCGGCCCCAGGGCCCTCCCCCGTTGCCGCTACCGCCGCCGCTCTGATTGCTCCAAGGCATGCTCGCCGATCTCTCCTGTTCCAGCAGCGTCTGCGCCGCGCACGAAGCCCACCCGCGCTCTCCGACCCGGCCTCCTCAGGAGGCGGGCCGGATCTCCCCCGCGTGGACAAGAGTGTTGATCTCGTCGTGACCCGACCCTGGCACCTGCGTGGGCGCGCGTGATCCTGTCAAGATTGCCACTTGGGCATCGGGCGCGGGAAAGACAACCGCACCGGTCGCCATTGCGCAATGGGTCGCGGTGCCATGGTTTACGCCGCGGTCACGCCGTGCGCTCCAGATCGACGAAGCTGAAGGCGCAGGCGTCGTGCTCGCCGGGCGGATGCGCCTCGCGGTGCGTCTCGTGGAAGCGGCCCCGGTCGAAGGGCGGGAAGGCCGTATCGCCCTCGGGCGCGAGATCGACCTCGGTGAGGTGGATGCGCGCCGCGTGGGGCAGCGCCAGGGCGTAGATCTCGCCGCCGCCCGCCACCATCAGCTCCTCGGCCCCCTCGGCCGCCGCCAGGGCGCCCGCCCAGTCATGCGCCACCGCCACCTCCGGCACCGCGAAGCCGGGGTCGCGGGTGAGCACGATGGTGCGCCGGCCGGGCAGCGGCCGGCCGATCGACGCGAAGGTCTTGCGCCCCATCAGCAGAGGCTTGCCCAGGGTGAGGGCCTTGAACCGGCGCAGGTCGCTGCGCAGGCGCCAGATCAGGTCGTTGTCGCGCCCGATGACGCCGTTGCGGGCGACCGCCGCGATGATCGTGATGCGGGGAACCAAAATTCTCTTCGATCTGACTCAAACCGCGACGGGCGCGCGGATGGCTGGGTGCGCCTCGTATCCCTCGATAGTTATGTCTTCAAACCTGAACCCGTCAATCGAACGAACCGCCGGGTTCAGCCTTAACCTGGGAAGCGATTTTGGCTCTCGAGATAGCTGCAAGTGCGCCTGATCGAGATGGTTTAGGTAAAGATGGGCATCACCCAATGAATGGACGAAATCGCCAGGCTGAAGGCCACATACTTGAGCAATCATAGAAGTTAGCAAGGCATAACTTGCTATATTAAAAGGTATACCAAGAAATACATCCGCGGAACGCTGATAAAGCTGGCACGACAGGCGTCCATTTAAAACGTAGAATTGAAACAAACAATGGCACGGAGCCAAGGCCATTTTGTCTAATTCTGCTGGATTCCATGCAGTTACGATTAATCGACGAGAATCGGGGTTACGCTTTATCTCTTCGACGACCCAGGCAATCTGATCTATTGTCTCGTCGGTTATTCCCGGTTTTTTCCAGGATCGCCACTGCTCTCCGTAGACCGGCCCCAAATCACCGCAAGGACTAGCCCATTCATCCCAGATTGTGACACCGTTCTGGTGAAGCTTTTCGATATTTGTACTTCCGGAAAGAAACCACAGAAGCTCGTGAATGATTGAGCGCAAGTGAAGCTTCTTCGTGGTAACCAATGGGAAACCTTCGCTCAAGTCGAAGCGCATTTGATGTCCAAAAATAGACAGAGTCCCGGTGCCGGTCCGGTCATCCTTACGGACACCTTGCTCAAGGATTTTTTTGAGCAGAGAGTGGTATTCATGCATAACAAGAGTCTCCACGGGCTATTAAACCGCCCGCGCTACGAACTTTCTCTTAAGCGGACTCAAGGGACGAACGTCTCAATCCGGGATACCGATTCTTAGACTCGACACGTTGATTTTAGGACTTTCGCCGCGAAGCAACAACAGCTCTTCATGGGCTGGATTCCGGCCGCGCTCAGTCCAGCGGGGGGGCGAGCACGTAGGCGATCATGGCGAGGTTGCTCCAGGCGTGGAGCACGATGCCCGGCCAGAGCCGGCCGCTGCGCCAGCGCACCCAGCCGAGGACCAGCGCCAGGGGGATCAGCGAGACGGGCCGGGCGAGGCCCGCGGGGGTGAGGTGGGCGCCGGCGAAGAGCAGCGCGGTCGCCAGGATCGCGCCGCGCGCCGCGAAGGCCTGCCGCGCCCGGGCGAACAGCGCGCCGCGCATCAGGAGCTCCTCCGCCAGCGGCGCCAGCACGAGCACGTAGGCGAACCACAGGGCCGCCGCCGCCGGGGTCAGGCCCGGCGAGAGGGCCGTGTGCCGTCCGATGGGCATCCGGAACAGCTCGGCGCTGCCGGTCACCCAGGTGATGTGGATCAGGGGCCAGACCAGCAGGAGCGCGGCGAAGCGGCGCGCCGACAGGCCCGGGGCGCCGGGCCCCCAGGGCGGCGGCACCGGCGCCGCCAGGGCCAAGGTCCGGCGCCAGGCCGCCCCGTCCCGCCAGCGCACCGCGCCCACGACGAGGAGGGCGAGGACGACCTGCCGGACCACGTCCACGGCGAGCTCCCGCAGGGCGAGCTGGCGCGGATGCAGCCGCGGTCGCTCCCCGCCGAGGAGGGCGACGCCGTCGATCCAGTCGCCGCCGACCCGGACGATCACCAGGGCGAGGAGGGTCGCGACCGCCAGCGCCAGGAAGGCCGCGAAGGCCAGCCCGGCGAGCGCCGTCACGGCCGCGAGGCCGGTCCGCACCCGCGACGCGCGGGGCTGCGGGCATGCGGGCCACGCCGCCTGCGACTCCGGCAGCGGCGCCCCATCATCGGGCTTCAAATGCGGCGGCACTCCCACTATGATCAAGGCGTTGGCCGAGGGGCTCGGCGAGGACGGGGACCCGGCTTGGCCGGAACGGGGTTCGCGGTCGGAACGGTAACCCGGCGGCGGCGCTCCGGACCACGGGCTTTTGGACGCAAGGCCCCCGTCCGCGAGGCCCCGAGGCTCGACAGGCTCCGGGTTTTGGCGGAAGCTCGGTCTTCGGCCAGCCGACGTCACGGCCGTTCAGGCAGGGTTCCGGGAGGGCCGTTCACCGGTGCTCCCATTCGATTTTTCATCCGACCCGGAGCGCCCTCGCGGCGTGAGACGGCGGGCAGTGACCGGGCATAAGCGACCGCAGATGGCAGACGACCTGATCCGCTACGATCTCCTGGTGCAGGACGCCCTGCGCGGCGTGGTGCGCAAGGTGCTGACCGACGCGGCCCGCGAGGGCCTCGCGGGCGAGCACCACTTCTACGTCTCGTTCCGCACCGAGGCGCCGGGCGTGCGCATGTCGCAGCGCCTGCGGGAGAAGTACCCGCAGGACATGACCATCGTGCTCCAGCACCAGTTCTGGGATCTCGGCGTCACCGAGCACACCTTCGAGGTCGGGCTGTCCTTCTCCGGCGTGCCCGAGCGCCTGCTCGTGCCCTTCGACGCCCTGACCGGATTCTTCGATCCCTCGGTGCAGTTCGGCCTCAAGTTCGACCTCAGCGAGGGCACGGAGGCGGTCGCCGCCGGGGAGGAGGCGGAGGAGGATGCGCCGGCCGCCGGCGGCAAGACCCCGCCGCGCGGCGCCGCCTCGGAGCCGACCGAGATCAAGCCGAAGGGCACCGGCCTCGCCACCATCGGCAGCGCGGTGCCGAAGATCGGCGCCGCGCCGGCGCCCGCCGCCCAGGCCGCGAAGGCCGAGGACGGCTCGGAGTCCAAGGCCCCGGCCAAGAAGGCCGAGGACGCCCCCGAGACCAGCGCCGAAGTCGTCAGCCTCGACGCCTTCCGCAAGAAGAGCTGAGCGAAGCGGCGCCGACGCGGACGCCCAACGAAAAAACCGCATCGTCATTCCGGGGCGCCGCAGGCGAGCCCGGAATCCAGAGCCGCCGACGGCGTCAATCCTGGCACCGCCTGTGCGTCTGGATCCCGGGCTCCGCTGCGCGGCCCCGGGATAACGCGGTGCTGCGCGCGGGTAAGTCCTCCGATCCCGGTTGAACGCAGACGACGGCCCTTCGGACAGCGAAGCGCGTCCCTCTCCCCCTCGCGGGGAGAGGTTAGGAGTGGGGGTGGTTGGGTGACCCTCACGGGTCGAGGCCAGCGGAGCCACCCCCATCTCTCCACAGGCTCCCGAGAGCCCCCCTCACCCCCGTGGGCGCACCGTCATGTGCAGCCCGTGCTCCGGCCGGAGCGTCACCCGGTGGAGCGGCGTCACCGGGGCGTGGTCGTCGGCGAGCGAGAAGCGGGCGGCGCGGGCGATGTGGGCCAGCACCACCACGGCCTCCTGCAGGGAGAAGCTCTGGCCGATGCAGACGCGCGGGCCGGCCCCGAAGGGCAGATAGGCGAAGCGCGGGATCGCGGCGCGGGCCTCGGGCAGGAAGCGCTCGGGCATGAAGGCCTCGGGCTCCTGCCACAGGGTCCTGTGGCGGTGGAGCACGTAGGGCGCCACCATCACCAGGGAGCCCTTGGGGATCTTGATGCGGCCGATCCGGTCCTCGGCGATGGCCTGCCGGCTCAGGAACGGCACCGGCGGGAAGAGCCGCATGGTCTCCTCCATCACCGCCTTCGTGTAGGGCAGCGCGTCGGCGTCGAAATCCTGGTCCGCCGGCACGGCGTCGACCTCGGCCTCGATCCGGGCCCGGGCGGCCGGGTCCTGCGACAGGCAGTAGAGCGCCCAGGTCAGGGCGTTGGCGGTGGTCTCGTGGCCGGCCGCGATGAAGGTGACGATGTTGGCCTTCACCTCGAGGTCGGTGAGCCCCTTGCCCGTCTCCGGGTCCTGCGCCTTCAGGAGGAGCGTCAGCAGGTCGGCCGGCGCGGTGCCCTGGGCGATCAGGGCGCGGCGGCGCTCGATCAGTTCGTCCACCACCTCGGCGAAGAAGCGGATGGCGGGGCGGGCCCGCAGGCGGCCGATGCGGGGCACGAAGCCCGGCACCCCGAACACGTCGAGGGGATCGATCGGCCCGACCGATTCGAGGAAGCGGGTGATCGCCCGGCCCAGGGCGTCGGGATCGCTGGCGAGGCCGTGGGTGAAGATCGTCCGCTCCAGCACGTCGAGGGTGACGCGGGTCATCTCCAGGGCGACGTCGATGCGGGTGCCGTCGCGGCGCGCCAGCCGGCGGGCGATGCGGGCGCCGGCGGCGTTCATCGGCGCATTGAAGCCGAGCACGTGCCGGGCCGAGAAGATCGGCGCCAGGGTCCGGCGCTGCAGCTTCCACTCGTCGCCCTCGGCGGTGAGCAGCCCGTTGCCGAGGCCGGGGGCGAGGACGCGCCGCTGCAGGTCGTCCTTGCGGTAGTTGGCGGCGTTCTCGACGTAGAGGTAGCGGATCAGGGCCGGGTCGCTCACCACGGTGACGCGCCCGAGGGCGCCGTCGGCGGCCACCACCGGCTTCTCGAAATGCACGTCGAGCCAGGTCGTCAGCGGATTGGCCCGGGCCGCCTTGAGGAAGCCGAACAGGCCCGGCTGCTCGCGCAGGGGCTTGGGGACCGCCGGGCGGAAGCGGAGCGGCGGCACCGGTTCGACGCGGGCTTCTACGAGGGCGGCGGCACGCGGCATGTAGGACAACTCCGGGTCCCCGAGGGACTGGCACGGGGGGCTGTGAAGCCATGACAATTCGGCGCCGGGCACACGGCCCGTTCACGATGCGCCATCGCGGTTTGGGTGCGTGCGGTTTAAGTAGGGTCCGTTCTAGCCAGACGAAGAGGCCACGATGTCGCCCACCGAGACGCCCGCCACCCGCACCGAGTCCGACACCTTCGGCCCGATCGAGGTCCCGGCGCATCGTTACTGGGGCGCGCAGACGCAGCGCTCGATCCAGAACTTCAAGATCGGCACCGAACGGATGCCGGCGCCCCTCGTCCACGCCCTCGGCATGGTCAAGCAGGCCGCCGCCCTGGTGAACCAGGACCTCGGCGCCCTCGACCCGAAGGTGGCCCAGGCCGTCGCGGCCTCCGCCGCCGAAGTGGTCTCCGGCGAGCACGACCAGGAATTTCCCCTGGTGGTCTGGCAGACCGGCTCGGGCACCCAGTCGAACATGAACGCCAACGAGGTGATCGCGAGTCTGGCCAACGAACTGCTGGGCGGCAAGCGCGGCGGCAAGTCGCCGGTCCACCCCAACGACCACGTCAATCGCGGCCAGTCCTCCAACGACGTGTTCCCCACCGCGATGCACATCGCGGTCTCGCGCGAGATCAACGACCGCCTGCTGCCGGCCCTGAAGCACCTGCACGACGCGCTCCAGGCGAAATCCGAGTCCTTCGCCTCCATCGTGAAGATCGGCCGCACCCACCTGCAGGACGCGACCCCGGTCTCCCTCGGCCAGGAATTCTCCGGCTACGTCGCCCAGGTGGCGCTCGGCACCGAGCGCGTGAAGGCGACGCTGCCGGGCGTGCTGGCGCTCGCCCAGGGCGGCACGGCGGTGGGCACCGGCCTCAACGCGCATCCCGAGTTCGCGGACAAATTCGCCGCCAAGGTGGCGGAGCTGACCGGCCTGCCTTTCACCTCCGCCGCCAACAAGTTCGAGGCCCTGGCGACCCACGACGCCCTGGTCTTCACGCAGGGCGCGCTGACCGCCCTGGCCTCGGGCCTGTTCAAGATCGCCCAGGACATCCGCTTCCTCGGCTCGGGCCCGCGCTCGGGCCTCGGCGAGCTCTCGCTGCCCGAGAACGAGCCCGGCTCGTCGATCATGCCCGGCAAGGTCAACCCGACCCAGTGCGAGGCCCTGACGATGGTCTGCGCCCAGGTGATCGGCAACGGGACCACCGTGAGTCTGGCCGGCAGCCAGGGCAATTTCGAGCTGAACGTGTTCAAGCCCGTCATCGCCAACGCGGTGCTGCAGTCGATCCGCCTGATCGCGGACGCGGCGGTGAGCTTCACCGACAATTGCGTCGTCGGCATCAAGGCCAACGAGGACAAGATCGCCGACCTGATGAGCCGCTCGCTGATGCTGGTGACCGCGCTCGCCCCCTCGATCGGCTACGACAAGGCCGCCGAGATCGCCAAGACCGCGCACAAGAACGGCACCACCCTCAAGGAAGAGGCCCTGCGGCTGGGCTACGTCACGGCCGAGGAGTTCGAGCGCGTGGTGCGCCCCGAGACGATGCTGGCGCCCAGCGCCGAGTGAGGGAGCCGACCGGCATGGCGGAGATCATCAACCTGCGCCAGGCCCGCAAGGACCGGGCGCGGGTGGAGAAGGAGGCGAAGGCCGCGGACAACCGCATCGCCTTCGGCCGCCCGAAGAAGGCCCGGACCCTGGCCGAGGCCAAGAAGGCCATCGAGGTCTCGCGCCACGAGGGCCACAAGCTGGTGGGACCGGATTCGGAGGGGTGATGGGGGACGGCGCTTCGCGCGCGGCCCATTGGCCCGATGCCGTTTCGAGACCAGGCTGGCCCGCTCCCTGAAGGGATGACCCAAGCGTGGCGTCGACGGGAAGCCCGCGCGCAGCACCCCGTCATCCCGGGGCCGCGCAGCGGAGTCCGGGACCCAGAAACGCCGGTGGTGCGAGGACTTGCACCGTCGGCGGCTCCGGATTGCACGCCTCCGGCGCGCCCCTGCGGCGCCCCGGAATGACGGTGTGGTATTGGCTGCGATCAGACCGGAAGCCCCTCACGCAGCACCGAGTCATCCCGGGGCCGCGCAGCGGAGCCCGGGATCCAGAAACACAGGTGGTGTAGGACATGACGCCGTCGGCGGCTCCGGATTGCACGCCTCCGGCGCGCCCCGCGGGTCCGGGCTCGCCTGCGGCGCCCCGGAATGTCGGCGTGGTGCCATCTGCGATAACCCTTCCCGCAGAGGGAGGAGAGGCTGTCACAATGACCACCGGCGTCACCAAGCGCTCCGTGATGATCGCCGGCCACCGGACCAGCGTGTCCCTGGAGGACCCGTTCTGGGAGGCGCTGCGGGCGATCGCAGGCGCGCGCGGTCAGTCCGTCCAGGCGCTGATCGGCGCCATCGATGCGGAACGGCAGGGCCAGAACCTCTCATCCGCCATCCGGGTGTTCGTGTTGGCGAACCTGCGCGCGCAGGCCTGACGGCCGCGCGGTCGTCGGACGGCGGATGTCCAGCAGGCTGTACGAGGCCGGCGCACCGAAGGTCCGGCGGAAGGCGTTGGCGAAGTGCGCCTGGTCGGCGAACGCCGCTTCGTGCGCGGCCCCGGTGAAGTTGGCGCCCTGCACGACGGCCTCGATGGCGCGCCGCATGCGCAGCCAGCCGCGATAGCGCCGGAAGGGGACGCCCATGGTCGCGCTGAACAGGTGCTGCATCCGGGAGGAGGACAGGGACGCCGCCGTGGCGAGCCGTCCGGCGCTCATCGAAGCCTCCGGCCGGGCGCGCAGGTCCCCGAGGATTCGCGCGATCCGGGGATCGACCGGTTGATCGGTCCGCCGGCCCGCGAAATCGGAGAGGTCGGCGATGGCCGCGCCGGCCCAGTCGCAGGCGTCGCGCCGCTCGAACAGCGCGCGCAACGCGCCGACCTCCCCGCTCCGGCCCACGAGGGCGGGGCCCACCGGATCGGCCGGGCCCATCAGCCCGGCGAGGGCGCGTGCTCCGGCATCGGGCTCACGGTAGAGGACGCCGAGGGGATCGCCGCCGCATGCGAGTTCGTGCGGCATCCCCGCCGGGACGAAGGCCGTGCGGCAGGTGATCCAGTCCCCCGGCTGGAAGCGGATGCGGAACGTGCCGTAGAGCCCCGCGAGATAGACCGGGGCGCCGTGCTGGTGACTGGCATTGTAGGCGAGCGGGCCGGCGAAGAGCGTGTGTCCCCCCTCCACATGCCAGATCGGGCCGGGCGACGCGCCGGCCGGCGCAGCACGTTCGTTCAAGCGCGAAGCCCTCCCGCCGCGATAGACCGCTGATGACCGGTCCCGCGACCATCCTGACGGAACCGGGCCACCCGGGAAACTCCCAGCGATGACCGAACTCACCCGCCGTCGTCTCGCCGCGGCTCTGGTTGCCGGCCTCACCCTGCCGAGGGCCGCCCTGGCGGCCCTGCGCCCGACCCTCCCCGCCGGTCTGCACGAGGTCCGCCTCGGCGCCTTCACCGTGACCTCGCTCCGCGACGCCGACGTCGCCATCGACGGGCCCTGGCCGATCGTGGGCGAGGACCGCCCGAAGGCGGAGGTCGAGGCCCTGATGCGGGAGAACGGTCTTCCGCCGGACCGTTTCACGCCCGGCTTCACGCCGATCCTCGTCCGGACCGGCCGCGAGACCGTCCTGTTCGACACCGGCAACGGCGAAGTCGGCTTCGTCCCGCGCCCGGCCGGCGGGCAACTGGCGCGCCTCGTGCGGCAGGCGGGGCTGTCACCGGACGCGATCGACCTCGTGGTGATCACGCATTGCCACACCGACCATATCGGCGGGCTTCTGGAGGACGGGCGGCCGCTCTTCCCGAGGGCCGGGTACGTGCTGGGGGAGCGGGAATTCGCCTTCTGGAAGAACGACGATCGCCTCGCGGGCTCGCCGGACGGCAACGAATACAAGTCGGCCCGGATCTTCCGGAGCCACCTGCTTCCCCTCGCCGAACGCATCCGCTTCATCGCGCCCGGCCAGACCGTGGTGCCGGGCATCGATGCGGTGGCGGCCTTCGGCCACACGCCGGGTCACCTCGCCTTCCACCTGGAAAGCGAGGGCCGGCGCCTGCTGGTCTGGGGGGACTGCGCCCATCACGAGGTCGCCTCCCTGGCGCGGCCCGACTGGCACGCCCTGTTCGACATGGACAAGGCGGCCGGTGCGGCGACCCGCCGGACGATCTACGACATGGCCGCCACCGACCGCATCCTTGTCGCCGGCTACCACACCGCTTTCCCGTCCCTCGGCCACGTCGTCCGCGAGGGACTCGGGTACCGCTGGATTCCGATCTCGGACTCGCTCCGGCCCTGAAGTCCCCCTTACTCCGCCGCCAGGAGCGCCCGCTCCGGCAGCCCCTCCAGGGCCGTCGGCTTCGGGCCGCCGGTCGCCCAGTCCAGCAGTTCCGCCGTGTGGACGATCGGGATCGCCGTGCCCTTCCCGATCTGGGTGGCGCAGCCGATGTTGCCGGTGGCGATCACGTCGGGGCGCATCCGCTCGATGTTGGCCACCTTCCGGTCGCGCAGGCGGTTGGCGATCTCCGGCTGGAGGATGTTGTAGGTGCCGGCCGAGCCGCAGCAGATGTGGCCCTCGGGCACGTCCTTCACGGTGAAGCCCGCCGTCTTCAGGAGGTTCTTCGGCTCGGTGCGGATGCCCTGGCCGTGCTGCATCGAGCAGGCCGAGTGGTAGGCGACCACGAGATCCGTCTCGACGATCGGCGGCATCAGGCCGATGGTGGCCATGTACTCGGTCACGTCCTTGGCGATGGCCGAGACGCGCTTGGCCTTCTCCGCATAGGCCGGGTCCTCGCGGAACATGAAGCCGTAATCCTTGATCGTCGTGCCGCAACCCGAGGCGGTGACGAGAATCGCGTCGAGACCGGCGCCGTCCATCTCGGCGATCCAGGCGTCAATGGTCCGCTGCGCCTGGGCATGCGACGAATCCGCCTTGCCCATGTGGTGGGTGAGCGCGCCGCAGCAGCCCTCGCCCTTGGCCTGGACCACCTCGACCCCGTGCCGGGTCAGGAGCCGGATCGCGGCCTCGTTGAAATCGGGACGCAGCACGGATTGGGCGCAGCCGCGCAGCAAAGCGACGCGACCTCGACGCGACGGCGCGGTATACCCCTGCAACGCCGCGCTCGCCTCCAGGGCCCGGGTCTCGGCCGGAAAGGTGCCGGGCCGGTCGGTCGGGTTGCGGTTCGGCAGGTGGGCCGGGGCGAGGTCGAGCATCGCCGCCAGGCGGTTGCCGACCCGCGGCAGCCGCGCCACCAGGGGCCGGAACGGGGCGCCGATCTTCGCCCCCAGGAGGGCCAGGCGGAAGCGGTTCGGGTAGGGCAGCACGAAGGCCAGGACGCTGCGGAGCAGCCGGTCGCTCAAGGGACGCCGATAGGTTTCCTCGATATGCGCCCGGGCATGGTCG
This sequence comes from Methylobacterium sp. FW306-05-D, assembly GCF_058782155.1. NCBI lineage: Bacteria > Pseudomonadati > Pseudomonadota > Alphaproteobacteria > Hyphomicrobiales > Methylobacteriaceae > Methylobacterium > Methylobacterium sp. FW306-05-D. The sequence goes on along the minus strand of NZ_JBYSXL010000029.1, from coordinate 42,744 downwards.
ACGAGGTGCATGTAATGCACCCCCGACGGACAAGTCGTCATGCAGGACAGGCACGAGAGGCAGCGGTCGACATGCTTGACCACTTCCGGCACCGCCGGCTTTCCACCTTCGAGCATGTCCTTGATCAGGTAGATCCGCCCGCGCGGGGAGTCGAGTTCATCGCCGAGGAGCAGGTAAGTCGGGCAGGTCGCGGTGCAGAATCCGCAATGGACGCAGGTCCGCAGGATCTTCTCGGACGCCGCCATGGCCGGATCGGCGAGCTGCGTCAGGCTGAAATTGGTCTGCACGGCGTGTCCTCGGGTCCACCCTCGTGCCGTCCATCGGACCGGGCGCACCCGGTCCGTGTCGGCATCGTCGTTCTTGGCCCTGTCTGTTTAGAGCGTCTCGCGCCTGTTGCCGAGCCTTGGAATCGCTCCGAACAGCCCGGCCGGCGCGACCTCGTCCCGCACCGGAGGCCGCTCAGACGCCGGCATACATCCGGCCCGGATTGAACAAGCCATTGGGATCATGAGCGGATTTGATCCCGGCGGTGACCCGCCTCAGCGGCTCGGAGAGGGGCTCGAAGACCGGCACGGCGGCGCGGACGGCATCGGGGGCGCGGACCAGCGTGGCGTGGCCGCCCTGCGCCCGCACCGCCCCCCGGACGATCTCCGCGCCGGCATCGCCCGCCGCATCCGTCGCGAGCCAGATCAGGCCGCCGCCCCAGTCGTAGAACCAGCGGGCGTCGCGCCCGGCGCCGATCGCGGCCGTGACGGCGGGCCCGCGCGTCGGGGCGGTGGAGATGCGCCAGATCGCGGCATCGCGCGGCTCGGCGAAGGCGGTCGCGTCGCGAATCCGCATCCAGAGGGCATTACCGGCCTCGCCCTCGACGAGCTCGGGTTCGCCGAAGCGCTTGAGAAGACGGCGCAATTCGCCGAGCCGATAGTCGATCGACTCCGAAAACCCCTCGATCCGCATCAGCGTCCGCGCGGCGCCGCCCGCGATGCCGGCGGGCAGGTGGGCGGCCCCGGTCAGCTCGAAGGGCGAGCCCAAAGCCGCGCTCAGGGCCGCGATCGCGCGCGCATCGTCGAGGTCCGGAAAGGCGAGGGTCGCGACCCGCTCCTGCACGGGGAGCACCTTGAAGGTCACCTCCGTCAGGAGGCCGAGGGTGCCCCAGGAGCCGGCCATCAGCTTCACGAGGTCGAGCCCGGTGACGTTCTTCATCACGCGGCCGCCCGACTTGATCGCTTCGCCGCGCCCGTTGATGAAGCGCACGCCGATCAGGCTGTCGCGGGCGGCCCCCGCATTGATCCGGCGCGGCCCGGAATTGTTGGCCGCCGCCACGGCGCCGAAGGTCGGCTCGCCGGTGCTGCCCAGCAGGGGACGGTGGTCCATGGGCTCGAAGGGCAGCATCTGGCCGCGCGCGGCGAGCAGCGCCTGGACCTCGGCCAGGGGCGTGCCCGCCCGGGCGGCGACGACCATCTCGGCCGGCTCGTAGAGGGTGATGCCGGTCAGGCCGGCGCTGGAAAGGGTGGCCTCGTCCTGGGGCGGCCGTCCAATCCCGCTCTTGGTCGCACCGCCGACCAGGCGGAGTGTCTCCGAGCCGGAGGCCGCCGCGCGGACGACCTCGGCCGCCGCGCCCTCGTCGTGAGGCTGATATGCACGCATCGCTTCCTGCCCGATCCGGGGCGCTCTGCGGCGCCCTCGATCCTGTTCCTGTGCGGCCACCTTAGAGGAGCTTCGCGCCGATGGCATCCGGCGCGGACCCGCTATTCGGCCGGCGCCGCCTCGGACGGAGGCCGGCCGAACCGGGCCTCCACGTGCCCGCGCAGGCCCGCGATGTCGAAGAGCCAGACCAGGGCGCCGTAGACCACGATGCCGAGAGGCACACCGATCATCAGGGCCCGGGTCGGCTCGATGTGGCGAAGGGGCAGCAGGCAGAGTGCCATCGCCAGGGAGGCGATGCCGGCCGCCAGGATCTCCCACCAGGGCAGGCGCAGGCGGTCGGGTCCGGTCAGTGCGCGCCAGGCCAGGAGCAGGGTGGCGGCGGCAAGGCCGAGGGTCTGCGCGACCGCCACCCCCTCGGGTCCGAGCCGGGGTGGCAGGACCCACAGCCCGAGCGCGTTGAGGCCGAGTCCCACCAGGGCGGCCGCGATCACCGGGCGGGTGCGCCGGCGGATCTGGAAGATCGGGTTCAGGGCGAAATTCATCATCGCCAGGCAGAAGAAGCCCGGGACCATCAGCCCCGCATAGGCGGCGAAGGGGCCGCGATAGGCCTCCGGAACCACCAGCGCCTCCAGGCCCGGCAGCACCGCCCAGAATCCCACGGCACAGGGCAGCAGCAGCGCCACCACCACGCCGATGTTGCGCCCGACCTGACGCTCGGCGGCCGCACGGCCCTCCTCCTCCTCGACCCGGACCGCGAGCTGGAACAGCAGCAGGTCGAGGGCGGTCCCGAGGGTGCCGATGCTGCGGGTCGTGACATCGGCGGCGAGGGCGAAGTAGCCGGCTTCGGCGAGCCCCGCATGGGCGGCGATGCTGCCGCGGTTGAGGAAGGGCATCAGCTGATAGATCGCGTTGGCGGCGATGAGCGGCAGGCCGTAGGCGACGAAGAGGCGCCACGCCTCGCGCAGCTTGGGATGCGGGTGCGGGACAGTTGGATCGCGCAGCGGGCGATACAGCAGCAGGACGGCGAAAGCTTGGCTGACGCCTGCGGCTGTCAGCACCCAGACCGGCTTGGGGAAGAACCAGGCGGCACCGGCCATCAGCACGAAAGCGAGGCCGTTCTTGACGGCGACGAGATTGAAGTAGAGCCCGCCGTCGAAGCGGGCTCGGGCGAGCGCGGCGTGATAGTCGAACACGCCGATGCCGAGGGCGGCCACCGCCGCGCCGGCCGTGATCGCGAGGCGCCCACCCGCGCTGGGCTCGATGGTCAGGCCCAATCCGGCGCAGATCAGGGCCGCCGCGAAGAGCGCCAGCGCCAGGACCATGTAGGCGCGGTCGAGGCCCTGGCGGATCCAGGGCTCGTCCAGGCGAACCCGGGTCGAGTAGAACCGCGTCGCCGACAGACGCAGCCATTCGAACAGGACGGTGTTGGCCACGATGGCCCCGGCCGTCGCGAGGGCGAACAGGCCGAAATCGGCAGGGCCCAGCAGCTTGGCGATGAGCAGGCCCAGGATGAAGTTCAGGCCGGCATTGAGGATGAAGGCAGCGATCACGGCCATGGCGCGGACGGGTTCATCCTCGGATGCCGGCGCGACGGGGTATCGCTGCGCACTGCTCTAGCACCACGCGGGCAAACATTCCGTCAACCGGTCACAACCAGCCCCGGATGCGGAAGAAAACGATCGGAATGATGGCACTCACCAGGATGAGGGCGAGACCGTAGGGATAGCCGTAGGCCCATTCCAGCTCGGGCATGTGTTTGAAGTTCATGCCGTACATCGAAGCGATCAGGGTGGGCGGAATGCCGACCACGGACGCGACGGTGAGGACCCGGAAGGTGTTGTTCTGTTCGATGCTGATCAGGCCGAGGGTCGCGTCGAGCAGGAACTGGACGTTCTCCGAGAGCCGGATCTCAAACTCGTCGAGGGAGGCGATGTCGCGACGCACGGCCTCGAAGCGCGGCACCTGCTCTTCGCCGAGGATATGCTCGCACTCATTGGCCACGAAGGGCACGATCCGCTCCAGGCCGAGGAGGCTCGACCGGATCTTGCCAAGGGTCTTCCCGCGCCGGCCGATGCCGCGCAGGATCCGGCGCAGCGCCAGGTCGCGCCGACGGGGCGTCTGGGCGCGGAGCTTGGTGTCCCCGGCGGGAGCCCCGCTACGGACGTCGAAATCGAAGATCCGCGTGGACAACTCGTCGAGGTCCGCGCCCATGTCCTCAAGAGAGTCCGCGAGGCTGTCGACCAATTCCTCCATCAGAAGGAGGAAAATCTCTGTGGAGGTTGTGCCCGGCCCGTCACCGGCATCGATGCGCTTCTTCACCTCCGCGAAGGCGCGCAACTCGTGGAAGCGCACGGTGACGAGCCGGTCCCGGGTCAGCACGAAGCCCAGGGGCTTCAACTGGGTGTCGAGCTTGTCGAAGGTCACCATCGGGGTGGACAGCGAGAAGCCGGATCTCAGCCGCCGCAGCCGGCTCGAGTTCTCGACCTCGCTCAGCGCCTTGCGGGAGGGCACCCGGATGCCGGTGCAGGCCTCGACCCGCTGGGCCTCCTCGGCACTCGGATCATCGAGATCGATCCAGACGACCTGCGAGGGATAGGCCGCCGCCGGCGCCTGGGCCTCGGGCTCGACCGCGCCTTGCGGACCATGAAGCTTGATCATCCGCGAAGGACTTTCCGTCGTCGTGGGGAAATCGGGGGATGATCCTGTCGCCGGATCGTCGTCGGAGCCTGCGACAGTCTTGACTCGAACGGCTCCCGCGCCTAACTCGGCGCCATCGTTAGCACTCACCCATGGAGAGTGCTAACGGCCTGGGTTGAGCGCGCTGCCGCGCCGCATCAACGCCATCCACGAATTTGAAGCAAGAGGGCAGCTCATGAAGTTCCGTCCGCTGCACGACCGTGTCGTCGTCCGCCGCATCGAAGGCGAAGAGAAGACCAAGGGCGGCATCATTATCCCGGACACCGCCAAGGAGAAGCCACAAGAGGGCGAGATCGTCGCCGTCGGCCCCGGCGCCCGTGACGAGGCCGGCCGCGTGAACCCGCTCGACGTCAAGGCCGGTGACCGCGTCCTGTTCGGCAAGTGGTCCGGCACCGAGGTCAAGATCGACGGTCAGGACCTCCTGATCATGAAGGAATCCGACATCATGGGCGTCGTCGCCTAAGTCGGTTTTCGGTTCTCCTCCCGTTCACGAGCCCTTCGAGGGCGCCGTCCGGCGCCTCGGGGCCCATCACTGACAAGGATCTGACATGGCAGCGAAAGAAGTCCGCTTCGCCTCCGACGCCCGCGAGAAGATGCTCCGTGGCGTCGACATCCTCGCCGACGCGGTGAAGGTCACGCTCGGCCCCAAGGGCCGCAACGTCGTCATCGAGAAGTCCTTCGGCGCGCCGCGCATCACCAAGGACGGCGTCACCGTCGCCAAGGAGATCGAGCTCGCCGACAAGTTCGAGAACATGGGCGCCCAGATGGTGCGCGAAGTGGCCTCGAAGACCAACGACATCGCGGGCGACGGCACCACCACCGCCACCGTGCTGGCCCAGGCCATCGTCCGGGAAGGCGCCAAGTACGTCGCCGCCGGCATGAACCCGATGGACCTGAAGCGCGGCATCGATCTGGCCACCACCGCCGCCGTGAAGGACATCACCGGCCGCGCCAAGAAGGTCGCCTCGTCCGAGGAAGTCGCCCAGGTCGGCACCATCTCGGCCAACGGCGACAAGGAAATCGGCGAGATGATCGCCCATGCCATGCAGAAGGTCGGCAACGAGGGTGTCATCACCGTCGAGGAGGCCAAGACGGCCGAGACCGAACTCGACGTCGTCGAGGGCATGCAGTTCGACCGCGGCTACCTCTCCCCGTACTTCATCACGAACGCGGAGAAGATGGTCGCCGAGCTCGAGGACCCCTACATCCTCATCCACGAGAAGAAGCTGTCCTCGCTCCAGGCGATGCTGCCGGTTCTCGAGGCCGTGGTGCAGACCGGCAAGCCGCTGGTCATCATCGCCGAGGACATCGAGGGCGAGGCGCTCGCCACGCTCGTCGTGAACAAGCTGCGCGGCGGCCTGAAGGTCGCGGCCGTGAAGGCTCCGGGCTTCGGCGATCGCCGCAAGGCCATGCTCGAGGACATCGCGATCCTGACCCAGGGTCAGATGATCGCCGAGGACCTCGGCATCAAGCTCGAGAACGTCACCCTCCCGATGCTCGGCCGCGCCAAGCGGATCCGCATCGAGAAGGAGACCACCACGATCATCGACGGTCTCGGCGAGAAGTCGGACATCGAGGCTCGCGTCGGTCAGATCAAGGCGCAGATCGAGGAGACCACCTCGGACTACGACCGTGAGAAGCTCCAGGAGCGCCTGGCCAAGCTCGCCGGCGGCGTCGCGGTCATCCGCGTCGGCGGCGCGACCGAGGTCGAGGTCAAGGAGAAGAAGGACCGCGTCGACGACGCGCTCAACGCCACCCGCGCTGCGGTCGAGGAAGGCATCGTCCCCGGCGGCGGCACCGCCCTCCTCCGCGCCCGCGAGGCGGTCCGCGCCCTCAAGAGCGACAACCCGGACGTCCAGGCCGGCATCAAGATCGTGCTGAAGGCGCTCGAGGCTCCGATCCGTCAGATCGCCGCCAACTCCGGCGTCGAGGGCTCGATCGTGGTCGGCAAGATCACCGACAACACCTCCTCGATCACCTTCGGCTTCAACGCCCAGACCGAAGAGTACGTCGATATGATCCAGGCCGGCATCGTCGACCCGGCCAAGGTCGTGCGCACCGCACTGCAGGACGCCGCCTCGATCGCCGGCCTCCTCGTCACCACCGAGGCCATGATCGCCGATGCTCCGAAGAAGGACGGCGGCGCCCCGGCGATGCCGGGAGGCGGCGGCATGGGCGGCATGGACTTCTAAGTCCCAGCACCCAGCACAAAGACTGAGAGGGGGGGTCGCCGGAAGGTGGCCCCTTTTTCGTAGAAGGCCTCAGATCAGCGCGAGGTCGCTGGGTGTCACATCGGGGAAGATGCGGCCGACACTGGCGGTATCGAGGCCGTAGAGTCGCTGAAAGAGTCCGCTCAGCAGCGCGCGGTAATCGGTGAGCACCGGGTAATCCCGGTTCTGGAACAGATGCGCCTCGTCGGCCCGCACCTGCGGACCTGCGATGCGGCCGCCCCGCACGCTGCCGCCGAGCACCCAGTAGACGCTGCCGTGGCCATGATCGGTGCCGCGATTGCCGTTCTCGCGGAAGGTGCGGCCGAACTCAGAAACCACCACTACGACGGTGTCGTTCCAGCCCGTACCGATCTCCTGCACGAAGCCGGCGATGCCGCGCCCGAGTTCACCGAGGCGGTCGGCGAGGTATCCGGTGGCGCCGCCCTGGTTCACGTGCGTGTCCCAGCCGCCGACATCGACGAAGCCGAGGTTGAACTGATCGCGCATCAGACGTCCGATCCGGCGGGCGGCCAGCTCGAAGCCCTTCGGCGAGACGGCGCCGCGATCGGCCTGGGCCTGATGGTCCGAGATCGTCCGGTAGACCTCGTCGCGGACCCGGAAACCCTCGTTCACCGCACCCGCCAGGGGCTTGCCCGCATACATCGCCCGGATAAGCTCGGCCTGACGCTCGTCGATCCCGGGCTTGCCGAGCCCGTTGATGGCGACGTTGGGCACGGGCTCCGGCCCGCGGAAGACTAGGGGCGACTGCTCCGTGAAGGCGATGGGGCGCACGCGGGTCAGTTCGGCGGCGAGGCGCGCCATGAAGCCGGACTGGTAGTTGCGCGATTCGCCGACGGTCTGTCCGAGCTCGATCGTATCCTGCGTCTCGAAATGGCTGCGGGTGAGGTCGTTCGTCCCGGCGAAGGGCACGAAGGCCGCCTCGCCCCTGGTATAGAGCGGCAGGATGGTGTCGCGCAGGGCCGGATGCAGGCTCCAATCGGCGTCGAGAGCGACGGCGGCGGCCGGATTGGCCAGGTCCGGCCGAGCGACCGCGAGGGTCGGGCGGGCGCGGTAGTAGAACTCGCTACCGGTCGGGATCACCACGTTGGCCGCATCGTACGCCCCGCGCAGGAATACGACGAGGAGCCGGGCATCCGCCTTCGGCGCGGCCCAGACCCGGCCGGCGACGGTGCTGGCGCCGAGGGCGGCGGCGGCGCGGAGGAGATCGCGTCTGTTCATCGCGTCGGTGCCTCACTGCATGAACTCGGGGGACGACAGGAACAGGGTGTTCCAATCCTGTGGCGAGACGGCGCGGCTCAGGGCCAGCTTCGTCTGCGCCGTCAGGGTGGCGGCGAGCGGGCCGAAGTAGAGGGCGTTCTGGAGGAGCGGAAAGGCAGGCTCCTCGACCGCGTCGGGCAAGGCCGGCTTGAACAGACCGGACGGCCCCGAGCCGATCTGCCGGGCGATCTCAAAACGCGTCGTGAGCTGGCCGGGGCCGTTCCACGCCGCCGCGTCGAGGGGGTAGCCGTCCGGCGTCGAGCGGTTGAACAGGCCCTCCCCGAGGCGGTTCAGCCAGCCCTGCACGGGCGCGGTGTTGCGGATGACGCGGTCGTCATAGGCGAGGCGCAGGGCCGAGAAGACGTAGCGCACAGGGTCCTTGAAGCCCTTCCCGGCGGCGTCCGCGAATTCGGAGGCATGGACCAGGGCGTCGAGGATCGCCGCGATGTCGCCGTCCTGGCGCTCGTAGATCTCGGCCAGATGCTCGACCAGGGCGTCGGAGGGCGGGAGCCCCATCAGGTACCCGGCCATCGCCCGGGTGACGTTGCGGGCGGTGGCGGGATGACGGCTCAGGATGTCCAAGGCCTCGCCGATCTCGTCAAAGCCCCGCCCCCGGATGGTGTGTCCGAGCAAGACCTTGTCGCCGTCGTCGTGCCGGGCCGGATTGAAGAGGAAGAGCCCCCGGCGGACGATCCTGTCCTGAAGCGCAGGCTTGACCTTCGGATTCTCGGGTCGCGCGTCGATGCCCGCCCCCGTGAGGATTCGAGCGAGTTCCTCGACGTCGTGCTGGCTGTACCCGCCCCCGACGCCGAGCGTGTGCAGTTCCATGAGTTCGCGGGCGTAGTTCTCGTTGATCCGGCCGGCGGCGTTCTCGGCATTGTCGAGGTAGCGCAGCATCGCCGGATGTTCGAGGGTCGCGCCGAGCAGGTCGCGGAACCGCCCAAGGGCGTGGGGCCGGATGGCGGTGTCGACGTAGTCGCCCACGAGGGCGCGCAGGTTGGCTTTGCCCTGGTGCACGTTGAAGCGGTTGAACCAGAACCAGGTCATCCGCTCGCGAACCTGATCCGGCGCGTAGAGCGCCCGCAGGATCGTGGCCGCCACCGACTGCCGCAAGGCGTCGTTCAGGGCGCCCTGATAGGCGGCCTGCGCGGCCTTCTTCGCGTCCGGGTCGGTGAGTGCGTTCGCGGCCTTTGCCTGCGCTTCGAAGGCGGCGACCCGCTCGATCAGCGGGGCCTTCGGCTGGGCCTCCTCGATCTGGGATTGCGCAACGGCCGGTAGCTGCATCGCTGCGGCCGGACGGATCTGCCCCGACAGCCACGCCTCGCGTCCTTGATTCCGCAGCGCGGAAAAGCTCGTCGGCGAAGCGCCCCAGGTGAGTGCGTCGAGGAGCGCCAGGTCCGAGGGGCCCGCCGGCGCGGGCGCGGCGGTCAAAGGCGCCGTCGCCAGCACGATCCAGATTAACGCGGAGGCGAAAATCGCCCTGCGGCCCGATTTCACCATGGACCACCCTCAAGGCTCTCCAGACGGAGGATTCGGCCACGGAATCGTGGCGGAGGCATGGTGAAGCCGAGCCGGGAAACCTGCCGGAAACCAGATGTCCGAGGCGGCGGAAGCCGCCTCGCGCGCGCTGTCTCTACCGGCCGAAGATGCCTTTCAGGAACTGGGCGGTCCGGTTGCGCTTCTTCTTGCGCTCGAGTTCGGTGGCATCCTTGACCCAGGCCACCTGCACCACCCGGCGCTCCCCCTCGAACGGCTCGTGGCCGTGCCAGGAATTGTCGGCCCTCAGGAAGGCGAACATCGTGCCCATGGTCGGCGGCACCTCGACGGCGAAAGGCTCGTAGTTCTTGCCGTCGTAGAGCACCCGCAGGCGGCCGGCGGCCGGGGCGTCCCAGGCGTCGTTCATGTAGATCAGCATCGTCATCACCTTGGACGGGCCATCGGTGTGGATCGAGCCGTATTTCAGCTGGCTGCGCTTCATGATGGTGGTGAGGCGCGGGCAGGAGACGAGGTCGATGCCGAACTTCTCGCCCATGATGCGCGAGAACTCGTCGCTCTCCAGTTCGTCGATCAGCGCCTTGAAGCGGCCCTTCAGGGCAACCTCGTCCACCGTGAGGTAGCCCGGCTTGGCGATCGCGGGGAAATCCTGGCGGATGTCCTCGACGGCGTCGGGCTTGAGGACGTCAGTGCCGAGGAAGAAACTGTAGGGCTCGCGCGAGACCGGAGCGGCCCGCACGGCATCAAGGTTGAGGATCGACAATCCCGTCATGGTTTCGACGTTCGTCCGTTCGGGCGCACCGGGCCGAACTCGGGCGGTCGCGCGCTGGGTGGAGCGCCCCTGCGGGAGCGCAATCCCGGTGGATAGAGCGCCCGATTGCGGCAAGCGGACGGCAACCCCTTTCCGCGCCACGCGGAAACTGCCATGCTTGACGGTGTCGAAACCGAAAAGTGGCGCCGAGTATCGTGACGAGACGCCTCGCACTTGCCTTCTGCGCCGCCCTGGCGACGCCGGCCAGTGCCCAGAGCCCCCTCTCGACGACCCAGCGCATGACCTGTGCCGACGCGATGGCCCTGGTGAAGAGCCGGGGCTCCGTTTCCATCAGTTCCGGTGGTATCCCTGAGCGCTTCGTGCGCGACCGCGGGCAATGCAATCTCACCGAGATCGCGGAGTTGCGCTTCGTGCCGACCCGCGACAATCCGGAATGCCCGATCGGCTATCGCTGCCGCGAACCGGAATTCGGCGACTGGGACTGGTAGGAAGGTCGTCGGCGTCCGGCTCCTGCGCCGCAGGAGAGCGCCACGATCTCGCCACGACCCGCCTGCAATGCCGGTGGAGCGGCAGCCCCCGGGGGTATGCCGCCCGACGATTTCAAGGGATGGGGAGACGCGCGTGGCCGTATTGAGGACAGGCCTCGGCCTGCAAGCCGCCATCACGGCGCTCTTCGCCCTCGCGCTTCTTCTACTGCCCGGCGTCTCCGCGCCCATCTACGTCAGCCTCAGCGGCCTCGCCATGGCGGGCATCCTGCTCGCGTCGGGTCGACTCTCGTCCTACCTGAAGGTCTTCGTCTCGGTCTACGGGATCGGCTACCTGTTCCTGGCCGGGGCCAAGCAGCTGGCGGCCATGGGCTTCCTGCCGCCGACGCTGGCCGCGCTGCTGCCGCCGAGCTTCGCCGCCACCGGCGCCGTGGTGTTTGCCGGCATCGTTCTGGCGATCTCGTACCTGGAGCCGATCCGGGCGATCACGCTGATCGCGGACCCCTACTTCGCCACGACCGACAAGCCGACCCGCGAGATCGGCCCCTTCCGCCTGTTCGGCAACACCGAAGGCAAGGTCGGCCAGCGCCTCGTCGCCCTCTCGATCTTCATCACCTTCGCGCAGGTCGCCCTGCAGCTGCGCCTGAACTTCTGGTTCCGTGACCTGTTCAACGCCTTGCAGGAATACAACGCCGACGCCTTCTGGTACCAGCTCGTCTGGGTGTTCGCACCACTCGCCACCGTCTGGGTGGTGGTCGGCATGTTCGACACCTTCGTCGATGCCACCCTGCACATCCGCTGGCGCACCTGGTTGACGCGCAGCTTCTACGGCCGCTGGCTGGATGCCGGGACGCATTACCGGGTTCCTTTCACCGGGGAGAGCGCCGATAACCCGGATCAGCGCATCCAGAGCGACATCAACCTCTTCATCTCGCAGACCACCACCCTATCGATCCGGCTCCTGTCGCAGGCCGCGACCCTGGTCTCCTTCATGGTCATCCTGTGGGGTCTGTCGCGTGACTTCGTGCTCCCCTTCACCGACACGGTGGTGCCCGGCTTCCTGGTCTGGCTGGTGGTCGGCTACGCCGTGGTCGGCACCTGGCTCACGCATGTCATCGGCCGCCCGCTCATCGGGCTCGACTTCCGTCAGGAAAAAGTGGAGGCCGATTTCCGCTTCTCGCTTGCCCGTACCCGCATCTACGGCGAGCAGATCGCGCTGCTGCGCGGTGAGCGCGCCGAGACGGTACGCCTCGGCAGCCTGTTTCATGCCATCGTCGACAATTACCTCGACATCATCGTTCGGCGGATCAAGCTCGGCAGCTTCACGCTGTCCTACAGCCAGATCAGCGTTGTGTTTCCCTATATCCTCGCCGCCCCGTCCTACTTCTTGAAGAAGATCACCCTCGGGCAGTTCCAGCAGACCGGCGACGCCTTCAGCAGCGTGCAGTCGTCGCTGTCGTTCTTCATCAATTCCTACGTCACCATCGCGGCCTACCGCGCCAACACGAACCGTCTCTCCTCGTTCAAGCTGGCGATGACCAAGGCCGAGGCGATCGGCGGGACCGGCGAGGGCCTGTTCCAGGGCAACGACACCAAGGGCGACGTCACAGCCTCGCAGCTAAGCCTCGCCCTGCCCGACGGACGCGAGATCGTGTCCGCCGACGACCTGACCATCGCGAAGGGCGGCACGACGCTGCTCACCGGTCCCTCGGGCTCTGGCAAGTCCACCCTGTTCCGCGCGATCGCGGGCATCTGGCCCTTCGCCACGGGACGGATCGACCTGCCCAAGGGGCAATCGGCTCTCGTGCTGCCGCAGCGGCCCTACATCCCGCTCGGCACCCTGCGGGGCGCCGTCGTCTATCCGAACACCACGGACATGTTCCCGGACGAAGCGATCCGCGATGCTCTGGTGGCCGCCCAACTGCCGGCGCTCGTCGATCACCTCGACGAAGTGGATGCCTGGGATCAGCGTCTCTCCGGCGGCGAACAGCAGCGCCTCGCCGTGGCCCGTGCGGTCCTGGCCAAGCCCGACTGGCTGTTCCTCGACGAGTCCACCGCCGCCCTGGACGAGCCGAGCGAAGCCGCGATCTACCGGATGCTGCGCGAGCGCCTGCCGGGCACGACCATCGTCTCAATCGGACACCGCTCGACGCTGCACGATCTCCACGACCGGCGCCTCGACATGCAGCCGGCCAATGATGGACGGTTCGTGCCTCGGGAAGTGCCTTCGCCGGTCGCCGCGGAGTAACGCTCAGCGCAGAAACGTCACCGCGATCGGCGCCAGGATCGCGGTGAGGAAGGCGTTGAAGCCGAGAGCGATGCCCGCGAAGGCGCCCGCCACCTCGTTCACCTGGAACGCACGCGCGGTGCCGACGCCGTGCGCCGCGAGCCCGGCGGCGAAACCCCGCGCCCGCATGTCCCGGATGCGCAGGGCGTTCATGAGGGGCGTGACGAGGATACCGCCGGTCATTCCGGTGAGCATGACGATGACTGCGGCGAGCGTTGGGTCGCCGCCGAGGGTCTGGGCGATGCCCATGGCGACGCCGGTGGTCACGGATTTCGGCGCCAGGGAGATGATGACGTCGCGTGGGATGCCGAAGGCCTTCCCCAGGAGAAGCGCCGAGGCGAGCGCCACCACCGAGCCGACCGCGAGGGCCGCCAGCATCGGCGCCAGGGAGCGCAGCACCGTGGCGCGATATTCGTAGAGAGGGATCGCCAGGGCGACCGTGGCCGGTCCGAGCAGGAAGTGCACGAACTGGGCCCCCTCGAAATAGGTGGCGTAGGGGGTCCTCGTGAGCTCCAGCACGGCGGCGGTGAGCGCGATGGCGATGAGCACCGGGTTCGCCAGGGGATGGCGACGGGTGGCCTGGGCAATCCTGTCGGCGACCACGTAGGCCAGAAGCGTCACGGTCAGCCACAGCAGCGGCGTCCGCGAGAGATAGACCCAGACGGCGAAATCTCCGGTCATGGCCGCGCCTTGGGTTTGGCGAGCCAACGTGACACGGCCACGAAGGTCAGCGCCGTGGCGGCGAGGGTCGCGACGGTCGAGACCAGCACCACCAGGGCCAGGGCGACGCCGTGCACCGCGAGCACATCGAGGCGCCCGACGATCCCCGCGCCGGCCGGAACGAACATCAGCGAAAGGTTGGCGAGCAGGCCCTTGCCGGTGGCTTCCAGGCGCCCGTCCACGAGGGGCGCTGCCAGCACCCGGGGAGCCAGCCGAGGCGCGCGATCCCGCGCGACCAGAAACAGCAGCAGCAGCGCCAGGCCGATCAGCGGCCCCGGCACCGGCAGGTCGGCCGCTCGTGCGAGGGCTTCGCCGATGAGCTGCGCCAGAAGGATCAGTGTGAGGCTGAGGATCATCTGGGCGGCGCACTCAGCCGAGGGAGGCCTGTCCCTCGGCTGCGCTGCGCTGGGCCTCGCGGATGGCGGCTTCGTCGAGTCCAAGCAGACCGCCGAGGCGCTCGACCAGGGCTTCCTCGAACTCGTGGACGCTGCCGTCGGCCCCGGCCACGGACCACGCCATGGCAAGGAGTCGCGCACGCCGGTCCAGCCCGACCTCGTGACCGATCAACTCGACGAGTTGCGACATGTCGCGGGTCTGCGCGTCGAACGCAGCGGCGCGGGCGATCAGGGCCTCCGCCTCGACCCGGCTCTGCGCAAACCGCCCCTCGACGAGGCGGCCGAGACGCTCTGTCTCCTCCGGTGCCAGGATACCGTCGGCCCGCGCGACGTGCACGAGAAGCGCGATGGCTGCGAGGCGCTCGTCGGCTTCTTCGGCGGGCGCGTCATGGCTCCCGAGACCAAAGGATTCGGCGGCATAGGCGCGAAGGCGGGCGAGCAGCGACATGACAATCCTCGGAATGCCCCGAATCCTTCGTGGGCGACCGCCGGGCCGTCAAGCAATCGGTCCCTCGGCGGCGGCGATGCACCGGCACCGTGTCCATGGCGCATCGCTTTTCGCGTCGCATTCCGAGCTACGCGAGACCGGTCCCAGCTTGCCATCCGACGCGGCGCCCGATATGACCCTCCCCCGAACGGTCCCCTCGGGTTTCAGATCCCGATACGGAATCGCGCCGCAATAGCTCAGCTGGTAGAGCACCTCATTCGTAATGAGGGGGTCGGGGGTTCGAATCCCTCTTGCGGCACCACCGTTCCTTTTCCGAACGCTCATCCGTAGGTCGCTGCGTCGGCGTCCGTGCGTGCGCGTGCTCGGGGGAAGTGACGTTCTCGGGACACAATGCGCGGGCGGGAATATTTCCGCTGCATTGGCAAGGATTTGGTCCCCGCCGAACCCCAAACCCCGCTCCGGGCCGGCGCCGGAACATCGGCCGGAACGGGGACTTGGTGTTCCGTGTCGGCAATCAGGCCGAACCGCGAGGAATGTCCATGTCGAGCGATCCCGAAACGCACCGCGACCTGATCGCCGGCCTCAAAAATGCGATGGGCAAAGGCGACGGGTCCTTCGAGGAAGCGGTCACGCGCGCGTTCGAGCACGTGTTCGACCACCTTGGCCGCTTGAATTCACACGTTTCGCTGGGTGGTCCGGGCGGGCAGGAGCGCCCGCTGAAACCGGGCGAGTCCGAGACCTTGCGTTAAGGTCAGCCCTTGTCCGACCCAGTGTTGCAGGATCGGATCTCCCGCCCCCTGAGTCGGGGCGAGAGAGCGACCGATCAGGCGTCCTGAGCCGCCGTCGTGCGGACGGGAAGGCGCCAGTTCGGACGGATGAAGTGGCAGGTGTAGCCGTCCGGGCGACGCTCCAGATAGTCTTGATGTTCCGGCTCCGCCTCCCAGAACGGACCGACCGGGGCCAGCTCCGTCACCACCTTGCCGGGCCAGAGGCCGGACGCATTCACGTCCGCGATCGTCTCTTCGGCGACCTGCCGCTGGGCATCGTCGGTGTAATAGATCGCCGAGCGATAGCTCAGACCGCGGTCGTTGCCCTGGCGGTTGGGCGTGGTCGGATCGTGGATCTGGAAGAAGAATTCCAGCACGCGGCGGAAACTGGTGCGCTCCGGATCGAAGATGATCTCGATGGCCTCCGCATGGGTGCCGTGGTTACGGTAGGTGGCATTCGGAACGTCTCCGCCCGTGTAGCCGACACGGGTCGACACGACGCCCTCCTGGCGCCGGATCAGGTCCTGCATCCCCCAGAAGCAGCCACCTGCGAGGACTGCGCGTTCTTGGCTCATGGTTCACTCCAGCTCGAAGCCCGATGGCGATGCTGGATAGATAGGGAGCCCACCGGCATTCTGCTGCCTCCCGGCGATGTCGCGGTTCGCTCGCTCCTGCAAAAACCGTCGCTGACGCACGGCAGGTGAACGGGACCCCGGAAACGACAACGGCGGAGCTTTCGCCCCGCCGCCCGATGAGAGCGATCCGGCGAACCGCGCCCTAACGGGCCGTCCCTCCGGAGGTACGACCATACTGCCAGACCGGGAAGCTGTTCTGCTCGGCGTTGCCCTCCTGTGCGGAGGAGGGGCGGCGGCCGTAGCCGATAGACCCGGTGGTGATTTCGCCTTCGGCGCGGACCTCGTGGCCGCCGGGTGCCACGACCGCAGAGATGCCCGCGGGCGCGGTGTAGCTCTGGGCCAGGGCGGGCGACGCGGCGGCAGCGACGCTCAAGACGACAGCAGCAACAGTTGAAACAAGACGCGTGTTCATAGCACAATCCAATCAGGTTTGCGCGGTCTCCGTCGAAGGGCGGCTGGCCGTGACTCGTTGAGTGACCTTCATCTATGCTCACCTAAATCAGATCGCGGTGCCGTTTGGCACGTCTGCACCGTTCGAACATTCGATCGTGACACGTTCCGCTCGGGATAATCGTATCGAGGCGGATCCGGCATCAGCCGTAGGAAAGGGATTCGGCCGGCTCCCGTCCAAACTGGCGATGCCCTATCCTGTGCGCCGGACCAACTCGTCGACGGTCTCGGAGAACAGGCGGGACGTGCCCTTCATCAGCATCACACGCCTTCGGATCCGCTCCCTGCGCTTCCTGCCGAGCTTTGCCCTGCACACTCTACGCTCCCAGAAGCAGGTCCGGCACGCGCTGGGGTTCCGCGAGGGGGCGGTGCTGGCCGACCTCGATTGGGCTTTCTGGACCATGACGGGCTGGGACGACGAGGCGGCCATGCGCCGCTACATGACGAACGGCGCACATCGCCAGGCCATGCCCCGACTGATCCACTGGTGCGACGAGGCCTCCGTCGTTCACTGGACCCAGTCCGAGGCGGGGCTTCCCTCCTGGGCGGAGGCCGATCGACGGATGCGCCGCGAGGGCCGCCCGTCGAAGGTCCGCCATCCCAGTGCGGAGCACGGCGCGCTGGACTACCGATCGCCACGCCTGACGCGGGGCGGCCCGATCAAGCCCGCCGGGGCGTGACGGGGAAGCGACAACGTCTTCGTGCGCGGGCGCCTTCGCGGTGCCCGGGCGCACATCCGCGCCCTCGGCCCGGGTGCATCAAGAGGGCGGCCGCCATCGCCCCCTCGGTGGCCAGAACCAGCGGCGCAGCGGCCCACAGGCCCTGCGCCGTTCGGCTTTCTCGCCCGGTGCGCCGGGGCTATCCCGGCGGCCCAGGGGCGCCCACGGGGTACCGGACCGTCCTTCTTTGCCTGCGTTCCGCGAGGATCGTGATGAGACTGCGCCTGCTCGCCCACTCGATCGGCCTCGGCGCGGCCCTGCTGGTCGGTTCGGCGACGCTGGCTCGCGAGCGGACCGCCCTCAAGGTGCAGGCCTGGGTCGCGAACGTCATCGCGAAGATCGATGCCGCCGATCGCGAGCGACCGGTTCCGGGCCGGCGGCGCGGGGCCGGGACCGTCGTGGTCCGGGTCCAGATCGCGGCGGACGGCTTCGTCAACCGGGTGGAGATCGAGCGCAGTTCCGGCGTGGCCGCTCTCGACGAGCGCGCCCGAAGCCTGGTCAGAGCGGCCGGGCCCTTCGGACCGCCGCCCGCGCCGCTGCTGACGCCGGCCGGGACGACCGACCTCAGCTTCCCGATCCGGCTCGATCGCTGACGCTACAGAGGTGTGAAATCGGGCGCGGGCGGACCGGACTGCGCAGCGGCGATGGCCGGATCGACGCTCCACCCTTCGGAACGGTGCCGGGAATGGGCGCCGATCAGGAGGCTGCGCTGGGTGCGCATGATCTTCAAGAGCCGCTCCGTCCGACGGAGGTCCTTCTGCGTCTCGGCGGCATCCCGCTCCTCCGCGAGCAGGACGGCGACGAGGATCATCTGCTCGACGCGACGCTGCTCGGCCGTGGCGATGATCCGCTCGACGGCGGCAAGCCCCTCCTCCAATGCCGCCCTCATGCGCCCCCTCAGAGCCCGCGGTGAGGGGGGCAGGTTCGGGCATTGCCGCGGATCGCGCATTCACGATTGTTGATCGGGCGGCGATTTACCGGACCGGAGGGGCGGCCGGCGCGCGGGCAATGCCTAGGGTGTGCCGAGGAGCGGGAGCCAGATCGCCAGGGCGAGGAGGGCCGCCAGCAGCACCGGCGGGGTGAGGACGAGACCGACCCTCAGGTACTGGCCCCAGGTGATGCGCTGGCCCTTGGCGGCGAGGACGTGCAGCCAGAGCAGCGTCGCGAGGCTGCCGATCGGGGTCAGTTTCGGGCCGAGATCGCAGCCTATCACGTTGGCGTAGATCATCAATTCGCGGATCAGGGGCGACAGGCCGGGGGCCTGCTGGATCGAGAGGGCGCCCACCAGGACGCTCGGCATGTTGTTCATCACGGAGGACAGCAGGGCGGCGGCGACGCCCGTCCCGAGGGTGGCGGCGACCGGTCCCGCATCGGCGAGGCGCACCAGGCCCCGGGCGAGGAGTTCGGTCAGCCCGGCATTCTTCAGGCCGTAGACCACGAGGTACATCCCGAGGCTGAACAGCACGATCTGCCAGGGGGCCCCGGCCAGGACCCTGCGGAGCGGGATCACCCCGCCGCGACCGGCGACGGCGAGCAGCAGAAGGGCGCCGGCGCCGGTGACGGCGCAGACCGGGACGCCGAACGGGGCGGTGACGAAATAGGCGGCGAGCAGCACGGCGAGGAGCGGAAAGGCCGCGCGGAAGACCCCGGCATCGCGGATGGCGCCGCCCGGGGAGTCCAGTCGGTATACCGCATAGGTCGCGTCGAGGTCGCGCCGGTAGAACAGCCACAGCACCGCGAGGGTCGCGGCGAGCGAGACGAGGTTCACCGGCCCCATCACGGCGGCGTAGCGGCCGAAGGAAATCCCGAAGGCATTCGCCGAAACGATGTTGACGAGGTTCGAGATCACCAGGGGCAGGCTGGTCGAATCGGCGACGAACCCGCAGGCGACGATGAAGGCCAGCGCCGCCGCCGGCCGGAACTCCAGCCGGAGCAGGATCGCCAGCACGATCGGCGTGAGCAGCAGGGCGGCGCCGTCATTGGCGAAGACGGCCGCGATGGCGGCCCCCAGCAGGACCACCAGCGGGAACAGCCGGCGGCCGCGTCCGCCGCCCCAGCGGGCGACGTGCAGTGCGGCCCAGTGGAAGAAGCCGGCCTCGTCGAGGACGAGGGAGATCACGATCAGCGCCACGAAGGTGAAGGTGGCGTCCCAGACGATGTGCCAGACCACCGGGATGTCGCCGGGCTGGATCACCCCGCAGGCCAGCGCCACGGCGGCGCCCGCGAGCGCGCTCCACCCGATCCCGAGGCCCCGCGGCTGCCAGATGACGAGGGTCAGGGTGACGGCGAAGATGGCGAGGGCGAGCATCGGTTCGTCTTGTCCGGCTGGGTTGTCGCGGCGCGAGATCTTGCGAGACCCTGCGAGATCTCGATCCCGGCGGTCAGGGGCCCGGAACGGGCCGTCCCCGCGCATCGACGACGGGCGCGCCGTCCTCCTTGGCGAAGGCCCCCTGCTGGGGCGGCAGCAGGGCGAGCACGGTCTCGGAGGGCCGGCACAGGGCGACGCCGAGGGGGCTCGCCACCAGGGGACGGTTGAGGAGGATCGGGTGGGCCGCGATGGCGTCGAGGAGCCGGTCGTCGGAGAGGGCCGGGTCGTCGAGGCCGAGTTCGGCGTAAGGGGTGCCCTTCTCGCGCAGGAGGTCGCGGATCGTGAGGCCCGCCCGCCCGGCGAGGCGGCGCAGCAGCGCCCCGGTGGGCGGCGCCGTGAGGTAGGGGACCACGTGCGGCTCGATGCCGGCGTTGCGGATGAGGCCGAGCACATTGCGGGAGGTGCCGCATTCCGGGTTGTGGTAGATCACGACGTCCATTGGGCACTCTCCATCAGGCACGCTCCGGGCAGCAGGCCGACAGGGCGGCGACGGCGGGGGCGCAGACCTCCGGCCGGCCCTGGCAGCAATCGCGCATCAGGAACTGGATCAGGGCCGACAGGTCCGGATAGGCGGCGCTGTAGCGGATCGACCGGCCGTCGCGCCGGGCGGCGACGAGCCCGGCATGGCTGAGTTCCTTCAGGTGGAACGACAGGTTGGTGGCCGAGACCCCGACCGCCTCCGCGAGGAGCCCCGCCGGCATCCCCTCGGGCCCGGCGGTGACCAGGCGGCGCACGATGCGCAGGCGGTGCGCCTGCCCGAGGGCCGCGAAGGCGGCGACGGCTTGCCCCTCGTCCATCATGATGTCAATGCTTCAAACATCATTGAACAGTAGAGGACCCGCGCGCCTTGGACAAGACGCTTCCCTCCGACGAGACCGTTCGCACACCCCCGGCCCAGCCCTTCGCCGACGGGCTGCCGGCGCTGAGCGCCCCGCATTTCGCCGTGCCCGAAGCCGGGGATCTCGGCGTCGCCCGGGCCTTCGCGCACGCCCCGCGCTTCCTCGTCCTCTACGGCTCCCTGCGCGAGCGCTCCTACAGCCGCTTCCTGGCCTACGAGGCCGCGCGCCTCCTGGAGGCGATGGGGGGCGAGGTGCGGATCTACGACGCCCACGGCCTGCCGCTGCCGGACGACGCCCCCGCCGACCATCCCAAGGTGCGGGAGTTGCGCGCCCTCTCGGTCTGGTCCGAGGGCCAGGTCTGGGTCAGTCCCGAACGCCACGGGGCCATGACCGGGGTGATGAAGGCGCAGATCGACTGGCTGCCGCTCTCGGAGGGCTCGGTGCGCCCGACGCAGGGGCGGACGCTCGCGGTGATGCAGGTCTCCGGCGGCTCGCAATCGTTCAACGCGGTCAACGGCCTGCGCGTGCTCGGGCGCTGGATGCGGATGATCACCATCCCCAACCAGTCCTCGGTGCCGATGGCCTACACGGCGTTCGACGAGGCCGGCCGGATGAAGCCGGGGCCGCTCTACGACCGGGTGGTCGATGTCTGCGAAGAACTGGTGAAGTTCACGCTGCTGACCCGCGAGCGGGCCGACTACCTCGTCGACCGCTATTCGGAGCGCAAGGAGCGGGCGGAGGAGCCCGCGCCGGAGCGGCTTCGGGGGGTGGCCGCCGATATCGGCTTCGGACCCCGGCCCGCCTGAGGCCCCGTGGCGAAGCGCCCCCGGAGCGAACCACGGCAGCGCCGGGTCGTTGTGCTGGAAAGGTCGCGGAGCGAAACAGGCACATGGCAGAGCCATCGGACAGCACGGCGCGGGGCGCCGCAGAGGCAGGCGGCGCAGAGGAAAGCGTCACGCAGGAAGGCGTCACGGCGCAGGGGATCTCCGCGCAGGACATCCGGGCGCATATGGAAGTGCGCTCGTCGGACGGGCTGCATGTCGGGACCGTCGACCACATGGAGGGCGACACCCTGATCAAGCTGACGCGGTCGGACCCCGCCGCCCATGGCCGCCACCACCTGCTGCCGCTGTCCTGGGTCGAGCGCGTGGACGAGCACGTCCACCTCACCGCCACGGCGGCCGATGTCCGGGGCTACTGGGAAGACGCCGGCTGAGCGGCCGTCGTCCCCGGGCGACCATTCGTCCGGTCGCCCGGGGCGCGCGCGGCCCTATCTTGCCGAAATCCTGTCGCGGTGAAAGCTTGCGGCGGGTGAAGACTGGCGGCAGCGCCGTGGCGGGAAGACGTGCGATCACCCGGCCCGCGCGACAGGAAACCTTCGGACATCATGGAACGGCCCAGCGTCATCATCGGCATCCACGGCTTGGCCAACAAGCCGCCGGTCGATGAGAAGACGCGCTGGTGGCGGGACGCCATCGCCGAGGGGCTGGCGCGCAATGCCGGCCTCGACGCCGCCTTCCGCTTCGCCTTCGTGTACTGGGCCGACCTGCGCTACGAGGCGCCGCTCGCCAGCGACGCCATCGCCGAGCCCTACCGGCCGCAGGCGGAGGCGGGCCCCCTGCCCGCCGAGGCCGAGGCCCCGGGCCTGACCGGACAGGACCTGCTCGCCACCCTCTATGCCGGGATCGACCGCATCGAGGAGGCCACCGGGATCACCCTCGTCGACGACGTCATCCTCGAACACCGCTTCGACGACCTCTGGCACTATCACGGCGAGCGCGCCTTCGCGGCCGAGGTCCGGACCCGCCTGGGCGAGCGGCTGGCCGCGTTCCACGACCACCGCATCCTGCTGGTCGCCCATTCCATGGGCTCGGTGATCGCCTACGACGTGCTGCGGCTCCTGGAGCGGGAGCGGCCGGACCTGCGGATCGACCATCTCGTCACCGTCGGCTCCCCCCTCGGCCTCGCCAAGGTGAAGATGAAGATCGCCGACGAGTTCGGCGAGACCCGGGTCCCGGCCAACCTCGGCCGCTGGACCAATCTCGCCGACGGCAACGACATCGTCACCCTCACGGGCACCCTGGCGGAGGATTACGGGCCGAGCGAGTCCGGTGTGGCGGTCGCGGATCACCGAGTGGTGAACGACTACCGCCGCCCGACGGGCGAGGCGAACCACCACAAATCCTACGGCTACCTGCGCACGCCGGAGTTTTCGGACATCGCGCGGGAGTTTCTGGAGCGAGAGTGCCTGGAGACCGAGGCGCGGACGGCCGCGATCGCAGGAGGCTCGTGACGGCGGACGCTCCGCGCAAGCCCGGGCGGCACGGGATTGGCCGGAGCCCGGTGCGCCGCCCCGGGACAGCGCGGGCCGCCCGCGCGGGTTCGCCGTCATCCCGGACCGGAGCATGCGGTCGGGGGCTCCCGTCCGCGGCGACCGGCCCACGAAAAAGGGGACGCCTCGCGGCGTCCCCTGATCCGTCGACCCTTTGGCGGGTGCTCAGCGCTGACCGGCGTGGTCGCCGTCGCGCAGGGCGCCCGTCGGCTCCTGCACGTGGGCCTCGAGGAACCAGAGCTGCTTGTCGACGCCGCGCGAGACCTCGGTGAGGAGGTCGGCGGTGCCGGCATCGCCCGCCTCGTCGGTGTCGTCGATGTTCTGGCGCACCGCGTTGGCGTAGACGCCGTAGCGGTCGATCAGGGCGGCCAGGTGGTCGGCGATGGCGTAGGCGTCGAGCGGGTAGGCCTTCAGCTGCGAGGCCGAGGCCACCGCCTGGGCGGTGCCGCGGGCGGTGCCGCCGAGCTGGGTGATGCGCTCGGCGACCTTGTCGTTGTAATCGTCGAGCTCGGTCCGGAAGCCGTCGAGCATCTCGTGGATGCCGATGAACTGCGGTCCCTTCAGGTTCCAGTGAGCCTGCTTCACGTCGAGGGCGAGATCGATTCCGTCCGACAGGCGCGCGTTCAGCACGTCGATCGAAACCTTCTTCGCGTTGGACTTGGTGCCGTTCTGGGTCTCGTGGAGACGCTGGTTTCCGGCTTGTGTCTTATCGGCCATTCGGATCGTCCTTCGAGTCTCGTGGAGGGCGTGCCGCGCGACCCGCACCCGGGGGGCGGTCGCAGCGCCGAGCCTTCCGATTTCGGCTGAACGTGATCTCGGGCAGGCGGCGGCGGGCGTCCCCTGCGCGATCAGTCTGGCCAATAACGACAGGCTTCGGCCCATGTTCCTGTCGTCGCGCCGTCGCGGGCCCGTTCCCGGTGGATGACGGCCCAGGCATGCGACCCCCGCATGGCCTCGCCCGGACGCCGCCGATCACCGCCCGCCCACCGCCGGCAGGCGATCGTCAACCATAAATTGATGTCGCCGGCCCGACGGCGAACGACGTCGCCGATCCGGCGTTGGCCGACCACAGACGGACGGACGCGCGAGGCCGTCGTTCATCTTGTCTGACGTATCCCTGTCCTTGCCTCCGGCCTCGAACCGCGCGTCGTCACGAGTCTCCGCGCCGACCGAATCTTGATCTCGATCCGCACGGCGGCCCGAAATTTCGACGTGGTAAGACAAAGGTGAACGGCGGTGCGGCGAGAACATCGACACCCGGTGACAATTCTTAAGTCCGGCGTGATTAGTCTTGCAAAGGATCGGCGCCTGCCTCAGGTTCGCCGTCCGCTTCGCCGGCAGCGCCGCTGCCACCGCACCGGGCATGGCATGTCGCGATGATGGGTCCAGAACTCGCACGAAGCTGCCCGGAGCGCGGGCTTTCCGCGCCGGCCGTGCCCGACGTCGCAACCCTGCCCGACGTCGTCGCCGCGCGCGGCCCCGCGCCCCTGCGCATCCTCGTGGTGCACAACCGCTACCAGGTCCGCGGCGGCGAGGATTCGGTGGTGGCCCAGGAGGTGGCGAGCCTGCGCCGCGCCGGGCAGACCGTCGAGACCCTGTTCTTCGACAATGCCGCCATCCGCACGGGCTGGGACCGCCTGCGCACGGCCTGGGAGGCGCCGCACGCCCCGCGCGGGATCGCCGCCGTGGTGGCGGCGGTGCGCGCCCTTCGCCCCGACGTGGTCCACGCCCACAACGTGTTCCCGCAGGTCTCGCCGGGGATGCACGCCGCGGTGCGGGCCGAGGGCGTCGCCACCGTGCAGACCCTGCACAACTTTCGCGTGACCTGTGCCAACGGCATCCTCATGCGCGAGTCTCGACCTTGTGAGGAGTGCGTGGCCGGCTCCCCCTATCGGGCGGTCCGGCACGCCTGCTATCGCGGCTCCCGTCTGGGATCGCTGGCGGTGGCGCGAATGATCGACGTCCACCGGCGGGCGGGCACCTGGCGGCGGGACGTCGACCGCTTCATCGCCCTGACGCCCTTCGCCCGCCAACGCTTCCTCGCCGCCGGGCTGCCGGACGACCGCATCCGCATCAAGCCCAACGGTCTGGCCGATCCGGGCCTCGACACGCGGGCGCCGCGGGCCGGCATCCTGTTCGTCGGGCGGCTCGTGCCCGAGAAGGGCATCGGCACCCTGATCGCGGCCGCGCGCCTGAGCCGCGCGCCGATCACGGTGATCGGCGAAGGCCCCGAGGCGGAGGCCCTGCGGGCGGCGCCCGGCCTCACCGTCCTCGGGCCCCGGGACCGCGAGGCCGTGCAGGCCGCGATGGCGCGGGCCGCCGCCCTGGTGGTGCCCTCGCACTGGTACGAGGGCCTGCCCATGGTCATCGCCGAGGCCTACAGCCTCGGCACCCCCGTCGTCGCCTCGCGCATCGGGGCGCTGGCCGACCTCGTCGCCGACGGCGGCACCGGCCTCCTGGTGCCCCCGCGCGATCCTGTCGCGCTGGCCGCCGCCCTCGACCGGATCGTCGACGACCCCGACGCCGCGCGGGCGATGGGGGCCCGGGCCCGCCGCGCCTACGAGCGCGACTGGACCGAGGCCGCCGTCACCGCACGCGCCCTCGCGATCTACCGCGAAGCCATCGCCTCCCGTTCCACCGACACAGCCCGGGCCGCCGCATGACGCGCCCCCTCACTCCGGACAGAGACATGCCTGCGCGCGCCTGGGGCCACGATCCGGATGTTCCACACTTCCTCCTGGGCGGCGTCCCGGTCTCGATCACCGACATGGGCGGGCTCGTCGCCGCTCTGCGGCGGCGCCTGAGCCGGCGCGCGCCCGCCCCCGGCACCTTCGTGGTCTTCCGCGACGCGCACGGCATCGTCCGGGCCCAGGACGAGCCGGAGGTGCGCGCGGCCCACGACGCCGCCCTCCTGGTCTGCGCCGACGGGCGCCCGCTGGCCTGGGTCGGGCGCCTGCGCGGCCACAGGGCGATCGCGCAGGTGCCGGGCATCGAATCGGTCGAGGCGGTGTGCCGGGCCGGCCTCGAGGCGGGCTGGCGCCACTTCTTCCTCGGCGGCGGCCCGGGCGTGGCCGAGCGGCTCGCCGCCGAGATGGCCCGGCGCGCACCGGGCCTGGCGGTGGCCGGCGCCGAGACCCTGCCCTATCGGCCCCTGACCGAGCCGGAGGCCCAGGACCTCTACGCGCGCCTGCGCGCCAACGGCACCCAGATCCTGTGGATCGGCCTGAGCACGCCCAAACAGGAGCTCTTCATGCAGGCCCACACCCCGTTCCTGCCGGGGGTGATCGCCATGGGGGTCGGGGCGGCCTTCGACGTCAATATCGGCACGATCCCGCGCGCGCCCCGGGTGATGACCCGGTTCGGGCTGGAATGGCTGTTCCGCCTGATCCAGGAGCCCCGGCGCCTGCGCGCCCGCTATGCCCAGGTGGTGCCGCGCTTCCTCGCCATCGTGGCCTTCGACCGCGCCCGCGGGGCCAAGCGGGCACCGCCGCCGGACGGAGTCCGCTCGGTCTGAGGCTCGGGCGGCCCTCAGTCGAGACAGGGGGCGAGGGCGTCGAGATAGGCCCGCGTCGCCGTCTCGAGGGAGAACCGCGCCAGGGCCGGGGCGGCCCGCGCCTGCAGGGCGGCGCGCAGGGCCGGATCGTCGAGGAGCGCCAGCGCCGCCCCGGCCCAGCCCTCCACGCTCATCGGCCGGACATGGCCGCACGCCCAGGGCTCGACCAGCTCCCGCGCCGCGCCGGAATGCGGCGAGGCCAGCACGGAGGCCCCGCTCTGCAGGGCCTCCTGCAGGACGATGCCCCAGACGTCGCCCCGGCTCGGGAACAGAAGCAGCCGCGCCGAGGCGTAGACCGCGCCGAGGTCCCCCTGCTGCACGAAGCCGTCGAAGCGCGCCGCGATCCCGGCCGCCGCGAGGCGCGATTCCATCTCGGCGCGCAGGGGGCCGTCGCCCGCGACCCGGACCCGCAGCGGCCGGCCGCGGTCCCGGCAGGCCAGGACGACGTCGGTGAAGAAGCGCGCGCCCTTCACCTCCTCGTTGAGGATGCCGCAGAACAGGAGGTCGTAGGGGCGGTCCGCGTCCGGCGTCGCCGCCGCCGGGCCGGGGTCCCAGGCGGGAAACAGCGGGGCCAGGGCGAGGCGGTCGGGGGGCAGGCCGTAGCCTTCGAGCAGGGCGAGGCTGCCCGCGCTCGCCCCGAAGCCGAAGCGCGCGCCCGGCACCAGCAGGCGCCGCATGGCCCGGTGCGGCCGCGAGCGCCGGCCCGGATCGGTCTCGGGCACGCCGTCCGTGCGCAGGCCGTAGGGCACGCCGAGGGCCCGCGCGGCGGCGGCGGCCATCAGCATGGTGGGGGCGAAGTCGTTGACGACGAGGACGCTTGGGCGCAAGGCCACGAGGCGCGGCACGATGGCGGGATTGACGTAGAGGTTGCTCACCGCGCTGCGGTAGCGGCGCAGGCCCGGCACCACCGCGAAGCGGTAGGCCTCGGGCTCGGGCATCTCCCATTGCCGGGCGGCCTCGCGGGCGCTGCAGGCGAGGACGTGGAGCGGCCGGTCGAGCAGGGCGCCGAGGCGCTCGTAGAGCCGGTGCATGTAGGGCGCCCGGGCGCCGATCGCGATCACGACGGGGCCGTCGCGGCGCCCCGGCGCGGGGCGGCTGGCGGGCCGGCTCATCGGACGGCGCGCGCCCGGCCCCGGCCGCCCACGAGGGCGTCGATCTGGTAGAGGCCCCAGTGCGGTTCCAGCACGTGGCGCGGCATCAGCATGCGGTCGTCCGGGCCGCGGGCGACGCCCCGGCGGGTGGTGTGGAAGCTGCGGTAGCCGGCCTCCCGGGCGAGCGCGGTGTCGCGCGCCGGGTCGAAATCGGTGCCGGCGACGCCCCAGGGGCAGGCGAAGTCCCGGACCGGACGGCCGGTCATCGCCTCGAGGTCCCGGCGCGAGCGGGTCAGTTCCTCGCCGACCTCCGCCGCGGTGAGGCGCCCCAGATTGCGGTGGGTCGCCGAGTGCGAACCGACGTCGAGGCCGGCCGCGAGCCAGTCGGCCACGGCGGCGCGGTCCATGTAGCCGGCCCGGTCCCCGCCGGGCGGGGCGTCGACCCAGTCGCTGACGAGGAACAGGATCGCCGGGACGGCCAGCCGGCGCAGCACCGGCAACGCCACGGCGTGGTTGTCGGAATAGCCGTCGTCGAAGCTGACGAGGATATACCGGCCCTGATCGAGGGCGCCGCGCGCCACGAGGTCGGCGGCCCGGTCGGCCGTGACGAACGTGCCGTGGCGGCCGAGGAAGCGCAGCTGGCGCTCGAAGCGCGCCTGCTGCCCCGGGGCGACGTGGTGGTAGCAGAGGGTGTAGAGCCCGGGCGGCGCCGCCGCCATCGACCGGGACAGGGCCCGCAGGCGCAGGGCCGCCTCGCGCAGGACGGGCGTGTCGCGGATGACCTGTTCGAAAGTCCTGGGCATGGCCCGGTCTTAGCAGGTCGCGGACAGATCAGCACCCGGCGGACGGATCGGCCGCTCGACAATCGCCAACAGCGTTAAATTAAGGATCTTCACAGTCTTGCCGGGAGAAGAGCCCTCCGCAGACGGGGATGCAAGGCGTTTGCCCCTAAGACGGCGCATCGGCCGCCACGGACGACCGTGAGAGGCGGCATGGATCGAGAGACGAGACGGGGCATGAAGGTCCGATGAGCGCGGCGCTGACCATCCGTCCCTGCGAGGACCCGGCCGTCTGGGACGAGGCGATCTGGTCGCTGCCCCGCGGCAACGTCTTCGCGTCCTGGATGTGGGGCACCTACAAGGGGAAGGTCGGCTGGGACGTGACCCGCCTCATCGTGCGCGATGCCGGCGAGGCGCCGCTGGGGCTGATCCAGGTCCAGGTGAAGCGGCGCGGCTTCGTGCGCTTCGTCCTGCTCCAGGGCTGCCCGCTCCTCACCGAGAAGGGCGAGAAGCACGCCGAAGCGGTGGTCGCCCTCCTGCTGGAGCATCTCGCGCTGGGCCGGCTTGACCTCCTGGCGGTGAGCTTCGAGCATTTCCAGTCCGATGCGATGCTGCTCGCCCTGCTGGGGCACGGCTTCGTGCCGGCGCAATCGGCCAAATACTTCACCCTGGAACTCGACCTGACGGGCGGCACCGGGCCGATCCTGCAGGCGATGGACCAGCGCTGGCGCAAGGCCCTGCGCAAGGCCGAGCGCAACCCGGACCTGACCACCCGCTTCCTCACCGACCTCGACGAGCGCCTCGCCGCCTTCGACGCGTTCTGGGAGATGTACGGGGCGCTCCAGGCCCAGAAGGGATTTCGCGACAGCCTGAACGGGCCGCTCTTCCGCGATCTCGTCGCGCGCGACCCCCACCACCGCATCCTCGAGGTGCGCGAGAAGGGCGAGCGGGTGCTGATCCGCATCGCCCATGTCTCGGGCCAGCGCTTCACCGACTTCTACACCGCCTCCAACGACCGGGCCCGGGCCTGCGCCGCCCCGACCCTGGCGGTCTGGCGCTTCGTCGAGCAGGCCTGCGCGGAGGGACGCCGGACCTTCGATTTCGGGGGCATCGACCCGGCGAGCAACCGAGGGGTGTTCGAGTTCAAGCACGGCCTGAGCAAGAGGCCGGCCCTCAGCGGCCCGCGCTGGATCTACGGCCGCACGCCGCGCCTGCGGGACGCGGCGGCGGCGTTCCTGTCCTATCGCTGACCGACAGCGCCCCCCGGAAGGCCGATGGTCCCGCACGCCCCCGTCATGCCGACGCTCGACGACGAGACCGGGTTCGCCGCCCGCGCGCGGCGCTTCGCGCGGCGCCCGGCCCTGGCCTCGCTGCTCGACCAGGCCATGGTCAGCGGCTTCGGCTTCCTCAGCGGCATCGCCACCGCGCGGCTGGTCGGCATCGAGGAATTCGGCCTCTTCGTCCTGATCCTGATCGTGACGGCCTTCGCGCAGGGGCTGCACAACGCCCTGGTGACGGCGCCGATGATGACCCTGGCGGCGCGGGGCCGCCGCTCCGCCCCGACCTACGACGCCACGATCCTGGCCGCCGCTCTCCTGGCCGCCCTCCTGGCCGCGGCCGGGGTCGCCCTCGCCCTCGTCGCCCTCTTTGCCCTGCGCCATCAGACCGTGGCGGTCGGCGTCGTCGCCGCCGGCGCCGGCCTGACGCTGGCGCAGAACCTCCAGCTCACCGTGCGCCGGACGCTGTTCGCCCGCGGGCGCGGCCTCGTCGCGGTGGCGATGGACACGGCCCGGGCCGTCGCGTTCCCCCTGGCGCTCGCCCTGGCCTGGTGGTCGGGCCTCGTCCTCGACGCGGCGCTCGTCACCGCCCTCCTGGCGGGCACCGCCCTTGTCACCGCCGCCCCCCTCGCCTGGGGCATCTGGCGCGCGCCCCGGCGCTCGCTGCGCCTGAGGCCCGTGCTGCGCCGGCACTGGGGCATCGGCCGCTGGATGTTCCCCCTGGTCTTCGTGACCTTCGGGCAGGAGCAGATGGCCTGGATCCTCGCCGGGATCATGCTCGGCGACGAGGCGATCGGCGGCCTGCGCGCGGCGCAGTACCTCGTCGGCTTCGTCATCATCCTCCTGACCGCCACCGAGAACATTCTGCCCATTGCGGCGGCGCAGGCGCGCGAGGCCGGCGGCGACCGGGGCCTGCGCGCCTATCTCGCCCGGGCGACGCTGGTCCTCGGGCCGCTGGTCGGCCTGCTGCTCCTCGCCATCGCCCTGCCGGCCGGGACCTGGCTCACCCTGGTGTTCGGGCCGGCCTTCGCGGATTACGCCGTGAGCGTGCGCATCCTGGCGCTGGCGATCGCCTGCATCTTCCTGCGCGATATGGCGACCCAGTACTTCCGCGCGACCCAGGACACCGGCCCGGTCTTCCGCGCCTTCGTGGTCAGCCTCGTGGTCTCGCTGGCGATCATGGTTCCGCTGATCGCCTGGGGCGGCATCACCGGCGCCGCCCTCGTCATCACCCTCGGGCACGCGGTCTCGGCCACGCACCTGATCCTGATTCTGCGGCGGCGCTCGGCCCGAACCCCGCCGGCGTGACGCCCGGGCGGCGTCGCGCGGGCGACACCCCCTCGATGACCCGCGCGTCGTCGCGGCGGCCTCCGGTCAGGCCGGGGCGTCCGCCCCGAGGAGACGGTCGAAATACCCGATGGTGTGCATCAGGCCCTCGCGGAGCGGGACCGTCGGCGCCCAGTCGAGCAGGGCCCGGGCCCGGGCGATGTCGGGCCGGCGCTGGCGCGGATCGTCGGGGGGCAGCGGGCGGGCGACGATGCGCGAGCGCGAGCCCGTCAGCTCGATCACGAGGTCGGCGAGCTCGCGGATCGAGAACTCGCCCGGATTGCCGAGATTGATCGGGCCGGTGACCTCGGGGCCGGTCCGCATCAGGCGCAGGATGCCGTCGACGAGGTCGTCCACGTAGCAGAAGGCCCGGGTCTGCGAGCCGTCGCCGTAGAGGGTGATGTCCGCGTTGCGCAGGGCCTGGACCACGATGTTCGACACCACCCGGCCGTCGTCGGGGTGCATGCGCGGTCCGTAGGTGTTGAAGATGCGCGCGACCTTGATCGCGACGGCGTGCTGGCGGTGGTAGTCGAAGAACAGCGTCTCGGCGCAGCGCTTGCCCTCGTCGTAGCAGGAGCGGTAGCCGATCGGGTTGACCCGGCCCCAGTAATCCTCCGGCTGCGGATGCACCTCCGGGTCGCCGTAGACCTCGCTGGTCGAGGCCTGGAAGATCGGGATCTTCAGGCGCTTGGCGAGGCCGAGCATGTTGATCGCCCCGATGACGCTGGTCTTGGCCGTCTGCACCGGATCGAACTGGTAGTGCGCCGGCGAGGCCGGGCAGGCGAGATTGTAGATCTCGTCGACCTCGACGTAGAGCGGGAACGTCACGTCGTGGCGCATGAACTCGAAGCGCGGATTGTCCAGCAGCGCCGCGATGTTGCGGCGCGACCCGGTGAAGAGGTTGTCGACGCAGAGCACGTCGTGGCCCTGCGCCAGCAGCCGCTCGCAGAGATGGGAGCCCAGGAAGCCGGCCCCGCCGGTGACCAGGACCGTCTTCGCCTCGCCGTAACGCATGCCGGGTCCGGACCTAACCGTGCCGCGGGGCGTCGCCGCCGGAAGCCCGGAACGCGTCCTCGTCGAGATGCTCGTCCCGGCCGGGGGCCTGGCCGACGCCCGTGTAGCGGAAGCCGCGCCGGCGCACGTCCTCGGCCTTGTAGACGTTGCGCAGGTCCACCAGCACCGGGGCGGCCATCGTGGTGCGCAGCCGGGCGAAATCGAGGGCCCGGAAGGCGTTCCACTCGGTGACGATCACCACCGCGTCGGCCCCGGCGGCGCATTCGTAGGCGTCCCCCGCATAGGTCACGTTCGACAAGAGCGCGCGGGCCGCCTCCATGCCCTCCGGGTCGTAGGCGCGGACCACGGCGCCGCCGTCCTGCAGGCCGGTGATGATCGAGAGCGAGGGCGCGTCGCGCATGTCGTCGGTGTTCGGCTTGAAGGTGAGGCCGAGGATCGCGATGGTCTTGCCCCGCACCGAGCCGCCGCAGGCCTGGATCACCTTGCGGGCCATGGCGCGCTTGCGCTGGTCGTTGACCGAGACCACCGTCTCGACGAGGCGGATCGGGGTGCCGGCATCCTGGGCGGTCTTGACCAGGGCCACGGTGTCCTTGGGAAAGCACGAGCCGCCGTAGCCCGGGCCGGCATGCAGGAACTTCGAGCCGATGCGGTTGTCGAGGCCGATGCCGCGGGCGACCTGCTGCACGTTGGCGCCGACCTGCTCGCAGAGGTCGGCGATCTCGTTGATGAAGGTGATCTTGGTGGCGAGGAAGGCGTTGGCGGCGTACTTCGTCAGCTCCGCGGTGCGCCGGTCGGTGTAGAGGATCGGCGCCTGGTTGAGGTAGAGCGGCCGGTAGACCTCGCCCATCACGGCCGACCCGCGCGCGCTGTCGGACCCGATGACGATGCGGTCGGGGCGCTTGAAGTCCTCGATGGCGGCGCCCTCGCGCAGGAATTCCGGGTTCGACACCACCGCCACCTCGGCGTCGGGCCGGGCCTCGCGGATGATGCGCTCGACCTCGTCGCCGGTCCCCACCGGGACGGTGGATTTCGTCACCACCACGGTGAAGCCGTTCAGGGCGTGGGCGATCTCGCGGGCCGCGGCATGGACGTAGGACAGGTCGGCGAAGCCGTCGCCGCGCCGCGACGGGGTGCCGACCGCGATGAACACCGCCTCCGCGTCGGCGACGGCGCCGGCGAGGTCGGTGGAGAAGCTCAGCCGGCCGTGGCGGACGTTCTCCGCCACCAGGGCCTCCAGCCCCGGCTCGTAGATCGGCATGCGCCCGGCCTTCAGGAGCTCGATCTTGCCCGCATCATTGTCGACGCAGATCACCTGGTGGCCGAAATCCGCCAGGCAGGTGCCCGAGACGAGGCCGACATAGCCGGAGCCAACCATCACGATGTGCATGAGATGCCCTTCCCTGCCGGAGCGCCTGGCCGGCCCCGACATCTGCGCGATCCGAGGCGCCTAGCAGCCCGGGATGCGTTGATCCATCACAGAATCCGTCGGGCGGGTCCGAGAGGAGGGTATCGTCGCCGCAGGACAGCCGCGGGCGGATCACGTTGGCAATCCTGAGCCGTGCACGACGTCACCACGCCGCGCGGCCACGGGCCTGCCCCGAAACGGCGCCGGGCCCGGAGACCGTCGGGTGACGGTCTCCGGGCCCGGCCGGACGAGCGGGTCGGCTTGAAGGCTCAGGCGGTCGGGTAGGAGAACACGCCCACCGACTTGTGGAACTGCACGGTCTCGCGCGCCCGGTGGCGGCGGGCCTTGGCCAGGAGGCGGCTGTCGAGACGGTCGCCGCCGATATCGGCGAACTGCCGGTCGGTCAGGTCCGCGATCTCGCGGGCCGAGGCGTTCTCCTTCCAGGAGGACCGGATGTGGTTGATGATTGACTGTACCATGGGAATGAGGTCCGAAACGGTTCGTGCAACGGAGCCTGTCGCCCCGTCGCCATGGCCCTGATGTAGGCCTCGCCGCGCTGCAGCACGAGCGGTCATGCGGCCGGTCTGGTATGCAGGATGGACATGAAACAGGCAGTGGTTGATTAACCTCTGCGCATTTTCCCCCTAACCCCCTCTTGACGCTGCGGTTTCCACGGCGCCGACACGGTTCGGCGGACCGCCCCTGCCCAATGCGCCGGCAGCCGTGGCACGCCCCATGTGCGGTGCAGCACGGATGTCCCGGAACCGGACGCCGCCCGGGGCGTCGGCGCTCCCGTGCGGGCGGGCCGGCCGCCTATTCGGCGGCCGCCTCGTAGGGCTCGGCGACGAGGCCGTCGGCGAGGAAGCCGCCGGACTGGCGCTCCCACAGGCGGGCATAGAGGCCGCCGCGCGCGACCAGCTCCGCATGGGTGCCCTCCTCGATGACCCGGCCGGCATCGAGCACGATCAGGCGGTCGAGGGCCGCGATGGTCGAGAGGCGGTGCGCGATGGCCAGCACCGTCTTGCCCTCCATCAGCGTGTCGAGACTTTCCTGGATGGCCGCCTCGACTTGGCTGTCGAGGGCGGAGGTCGCCTCGTCGAGGATGAGGATCGGGGCGTCCTTGAGGATGACCCGCGCGATGGCGATGCGCTGGCGCTGGCCGCCGGAGAGCTTCACGCCGCGCTCGCCCACCTGGGCGTCGTAGCCGGTGCGGCCCCTGTGATCGACGAGGTCGCGGATGAAGCCGTCGGCCTGGGCGAGGCGGGCGGCGCGCTCCACCTCGGCCTGGGTGGCGTCGGGGCGGCCATACGCGATGTTGTCGCGGATCGAGCGGTGCAGCAGCGAGGTGTCCTGGGTCACCATGGCGATGGCGCTGCGCAGGGACCCCTGCGTGACCCCGGCGATGTCCTGCCCGTCCACGAGGATGCGGCCGCTCTCCAGGTCGTGCAGGCGCAGGAGCAGCGCGGTGATCGTGGTCTTGCCGGCGCCGCTGACGCCCACGAGCCCGACCTTCTCGCCCGGGCGGATGCGCAGGCTCAGGTCCTCGATGATGGCGGCGTCGTCGCGGCCGTAATGGAAGCTGACGTTCTCGAAGCGGATGTCGCCGCCCGAGACCGCCAGGGTCGCGGCATCGGGCCGGTCGGTGATGGCGTGCGGACGGGCGATCGTCTGCATGCTCTCCTGGATGACGCCGACATTCTCGAAGATGCCGCGCACGGTCTGCATCACCCAGCCCGACATCGCCATCAGGCGCAGGACCAGGGCGAGGCCGGCCGAGGCCTCGCCGGTGGTCATGCCGCCGCGCTGCCACAGGATCACGCAGACGCTGGCGGTCGCCAGGATCAGCAGGCTGTTGAGGAGGCCGAGCAGGGTCGTGGTGCTGCTCACCAGCCGGAACTGGTGCAGATAGGCCTTGGTGTGCACGTCGACGGCGTCCCGCACCGCCGCGCGCTCCTCGCGGTCGCGGGCGAAGAGCTTCACGGTCAGAATGTTGGTGTAGCTGTCGACGATGCGCCCGATCAGGGCCGAGCGGGTATCGGCGGTCAGCAGCGAGCGGGACCGGGCGCGCGGCACGAACCAGCGGGTCAGGGCGGCGTAGGCCGCGATCCAGACCACCACCGGCAGGGCGAGCCAGAGGGAGATCGAGCCGAACAGGCCGACGGCCGTGACCGCGTAGATCGCGACGTAGAGCAGGGTGTCGATGAACACGACGGCGAGCTCGCGCACCGCCGGGCCGACCTGCACGACCCGGTTGGCGAGGCGCCCGGCGAAGTCGGCCTGGAAGTACGAGAGCGAGTGGCCGAGGGTGTAGAGGTGCGTGCGCCAGCGGATCTGGTTCGTCGCCTGCGGCACGATGAGCTGGTTCGACAGGATCTCGTGCAGCCAGATCGTGATCGGGCGCACCACCAGGAGGAGGGCGGCCGCCAGCATCAGGCCGGTGCCGTGCTCCTGCCACAGGGTGGCGCGGTCGGCCTTGTTCAGGAGGTCGATGAACCAGCCCATGAGCAGGTAGAGCGAGGCCTCCACCGACCCGGCCAGGATCGCCACCACGAACAGGATCGCCAGGGCGCCGCGGATCGGCCGCAGGTAGAAGCCCGCGAAGCCGAGCACCGATTTCGGCGGCATGCGGCCGTCGTCGAACGGCGCGAAGGTGTCGATCCGGCGCTCGAGCCAATCGAGAAACATGAGAACATCCGGTTGCTGCAGCGCTCCCTTAGCTATGCCGCCTTGACCGTCTGCCAACCGGGGGGCGATGCCGCACGGACCCGTCCGCCCCGTCCCGAGCCGCCGCCGATGATCCGCCTCGCCCTCTACCAGCCCGACATCCCGCAGAACACCGGCACGCTGCTGCGCCTGGCCGCCTGCCTCGGGGCCGCCGTGGAGATCATCGAGCCCGCCGGCTTCGACGTCTCGGACCGCCACCTGCGCCGCTCGGGCCTCGACTACCTCGACCGGGTCGCCGTCACCCGCCACCGCTCGTGGGACGCGTTCTCGGCGTGGCGCCGCGCGCAGAACATCCGCCTTGTCCTCGCCACCACGCAGGGCGCCCTGCCCTACACCGCGTTCGCCTACCGGGACGGCGACTGCCTGCTGATGGGCCGGGAATCGGCCGGCGTGCCGGACTCCGTCCACGCCGCGGCGGAGGCCCGGGTGGTGGTGCCGATCCGCCCCGACCTGCGCTCGCTCAACGTCGCGGTCTGCGCCGCGATGATCCTGGGCGAGGCCCTGCGGCAAACCGAGGGCTTTCCGGTCGCTGATTGAACGTTGTGCAATTCCGCACTTGAACGGTGTTCAAACCGTGCGACAACCGGGGGGTGGACAGCAGCCACGCAGCCGGAGCCCGACGATGCTCAACTTGTTTCGCACCCTCGCCCGCGGCGCCGCCGCCCGCGCCGAACAGGACCTCTTCGACCGCAACGCCCTCCTGATCCTCGACCAGCAGATCCGCGAGACCCGCGCCGCCCTGGAGCGCAGCCGCCAGGCGCTCGCCGCCGCCGTGGCCGGCGACCGGGCCGAGGAGCGCCGCCTCGCCGAGGTCGAGGCCCGCGCCGCCGATCTCGAGACCCGCGCCGTGGCGGCGCTCCAGTCCGGGCGCGACGACCTCGCGGGGCAGGCGGCCGAGGCGCTCGCCGAACTGGAGGCCGAGCGCGACGCCATCCGCGCCGCCCGGAGCCGCTTCGCCAGCGAGCTCGCCCGCATCCGCGCCAAGGTCGCCGACGCCACCCGGCGCC
Source organism: Methylobacterium sp. FW306-05-D (assembly GCF_058782155.1). Taxonomy (NCBI): domain Bacteria; kingdom Pseudomonadati; phylum Pseudomonadota; class Alphaproteobacteria; order Hyphomicrobiales; family Methylobacteriaceae; genus Methylobacterium; species Methylobacterium sp. FW306-05-D. The sequence goes on along the minus strand of NZ_JBYSXL010000029.1, from coordinate 6,025 downwards.
AGGCGGAGCTGGAACGGGGCCGCCGCCTCGCCGCCGCGGCCGAGACGGCCCGGCGCCTGCGGGTGAGCGCGGACCCGCAGGACCGGGCGACCCTCAAGGAGGCCGAGGCGACCCTGGCCCGCCTGCGCAGCCTCCAGGCCGAGGCCGACGACACCGAGGAGGCCCTGCGCGAGGCCGAGCCCGGCGCCGACATCGCCGAGCGGATGGAGCGCGCCGGCTTCGGCCCGAGCACCCGCCCCGCCCCTGCCGCGATCCTCGACCGCCTGCGCGCCCAGGCCGAGGCGGCCCAGTCGCCGGCCGCCTGACCGTCCCGTATCACCCCGCATCAAGGAGCACGACCATGACCAACGAGACCACGCAGCATTCCGGCGCCTGGGTCGCCTTCACGTACGCGTCGTTCCTCGGCTCCGCCGCGATGGTGGGTCTGGGCATCCTGTTCATGCCCATGGACATCTGGATCAAGGGCTACCTCGCCATGGGCACGATCATGCTCGTGCAGTCCTGCATCACCGCCACCAAGACGATCCGCGACGTCCACGAGGGCCGGCGCATGGTCAACCGGATCGAGGACGCCAAGACCGAGCGGCTGCTGATGTCGGTGAAGGATTGAGCCGCGGCGGGATCGTGGCCGCCCCGGTGAATTGACGGCCGGGCGGCGGGATGGGACATCCCCCGGCATGACGATGCCAGACTCCCCTGTCCCCCCGCTGCCCGAGGCCGAGCGCGACGCCGTCAAGGCCGAGGCGACGGCGTGGTTCACCACCCTGCGCGACCGAATCGTGGCCGCCCTCGAGACCCTGGAGGCGGAGGCGACGGGCCCCTTCCATCCCGACGCCCCGGCCGAGCCCGGCACCTTCGTGAAGACGCCCTGGCAGCGCACCGACCACACCGGTGCGCCCGGCGGCGGCGGCACCATGGCGATGATCAAGGGCCGGGTCTTCGAGAAGGCCGGCGTCCACGTCTCGGCCGTGCACGGGGAATTCGCGCCGGAATTCCGCGCCCAGATGCCCGGCGCCGCCGAGGACCCGCGCTTCTTCGCCACCGGGATCTCGCTGATCGCGCATCCCTGGAACCCCAACGTGCCGACCGTGCACATGAACACCCGCTTCGTGGTGACCACGAAGACCTGGTTCGGCGGCGGCGCCGACCTGACCCCGGTGCTCGACCGGCGCCGGACCCAGGACGATCCGGATTCGCTGGCCTTCCACGCGGCGATGCGCGAGGCCTGCGAGGCCCACGCCCCGGCCGCCGACTACACCCGCTACAAGGCCTGGTGCGAGGAGTACTTCCACCTCAAGCACCGCAACGAGCCGCGCGGCATCGGCGGGATCTTCTACGACTACCACTGGACCGGCGACCCCAAGGCCGACCTCGCCTTCACCCGCGACGTCGGCGGCGCCTTCCTCAAGGCCTACCCGGCCATCGTGCGCGCCAACCTGTCCACCCCCTGGACCGAGGCGGACCGGCTGGAGCAGCAGGTCCGGCGCGGCCGCTACGTGGAGTTCAACCTGCTCTACGACCGCGGCACGATCTTCGGCCTGAAGACCGGCGGCAACGTCGCCTCGATCCTGTCGTCGCTGCCCCCGACGGTGCGCTGGCCGTGAGCGGCCCGGCCGCCCCGCCGGCGGACATCACCGAGACCAACCGCGCGGTGGCGCGGATGCTGGCGGGCGCCTTCGGCGGCCGCCCCTCCGTCGCCCGGCACGCCGACGAGACCGGGCGCAGCCACGTCGACATCCTGACCTGCCTGGACGCCCCGCGCCCCGGCTTCACCGCCTGCGCGACGGTGACGCTGGCCAACCACCCGCTCTACCAGGACGGCACCGAATTTCCCGGGCGCTGCGAGATCCTGGGCGTCGGCACCGACCCGGACGTGGCGCGCATGCTGGCGGCCTGCGCCTTCCAGGTCATCGACGGGCGCTGGTTCCTGGCTCCCGGCATCGTCTTTCCCGGCCTGCTCACGGGCCTATCGGCCAGCCTCGCCCATGTCCTGTTCGTGCCGCCGACCCTGTTCGAGGCGCGCCTGCAGACGCTGTCCACCCCCGACGCGGCCCTGGCCTTCCTCCAGGCCGTGCCGATCTCGCAGGCCGAATACGCCTTCGCGGAAGCTTCCGGCGGCGATGCCCTGGAAGACCTGTTCGCCGCGCGCGGCACCGACCTCTTCGACCTCCAGCGGCCCTCGGTGCTCTGATGGCCGAGCCCGATCTCCCGACCCGCTTCGCTCCCCAGCAGGACGCGGCCCTGAAGGCGATCTCCGACTGGCGCAAGTCCGGCGGCGCCCAGGTCTTCCGCCTGTTCGGCTATGCCGGCACCGGCAAGACCACCCTCGCCCGGCGCATCGCCGACGACGTCGAGGGCACGGTGGTGTTCGGCGCCTTCACGGGCAAGGCCGCCTCGGTGATGCGCCAGAAGGGCTGCCACGACGCGGCGACGATCCACAGCCTGATCTACCGCACCAAGGAGACCGAGGAGGGCGGCCCGGCCTTCACCCTGAACCGGACCGGGCCGGTCTCGAAGGCCGAGCTGATCGTGATCGACGAGTGCTCGATGGTCGATTCGGACCTCGGCAACGATCTCCTGTCCTTCGACCGTCCGGTGCTGGTGCTCGGCGACCCGGCCCAGCTGCCGCCGGTGCGCGGGGGCGGCTTCTTCACCGAGGCCGAGCCCGACGTGATGCTCACCGACGTCCACCGGCAGGCCGCCGACGACCCCATCGTCCGGATGGCGATGACGGTGCGCGAGGGCGGGCGCCTGTCGATCGGCGAATACGGCGAGAGCCGCATCGTCTCGCGGCGCGCCATCGACCCGGCCGTGGTGCTCCAGGCCGACCAGGTGCTGGTGGGCATGAACAAGACCCGGCGGCTCTACAACAACCGCCTGCGCGAGCTCGCCGGCCACACCGACCCGATGCCGGCGGTGGGCGAGAAGCTGGTCTGCCTGCGCAACGACCGCACCAAGGGCCTGCTCAACGGCTCGACCTGGACCGTCCACGCCCAGCGCTCCTCGCCGCGCGCCGACACGGTGCGCCTCGACGTGGTGCCGGAGGACGACCCGGCCCTGCGCCGCCGCCCGGTGGACATCAAGGTGCTCAAGGCCGTGATGTCGGGCTCCGAGGAGGAGATCCCGGCCTTCCTCAAGCGCGAGACCGACGAGTTCACCTACGGCTACGCCCTGACCGTCCACAAGGCGCAGGGCTCGCAATGGGACGACGTCGTGCTGTTCGACGAGTCCTTCGCCTTCCGCGAGCACCGGGCGCGCTGGCTCTATACCGGCCTGACCCGGGCGGCCAAGCGGATCACCGTGGTGGTGTAGGGCGGTGGCATTCGGGGCCGGGCGCGCCTACCTCCCTCCCGAACCCCGCTTCTCCCACGCACCCGACATCCCAGGAGCCAGACTTGGCGCACGATTCGAACGGTCCGCCGCAGATGCACGCCACCACCATCCTGATGGTCCGCAAGGGCGGCCGGGTGGTGATCGGCGGCGACGGGCAGGTCAGCCTCGGTCAGACCATCGTCAAGGGCAATGCCCGCAAGGTCCGGCGCCTCGCCAAGGGCGCGGTGATCGGCGGCTTCGCCGGCGCCACGGCGGATGCCTTCACGCTGTTCGAGCGGCTGGAGGCCAAGCTGGAGCAGTATCCGGGGCAGCTGACCCGGGCCTGCGTCGAGTTGACGAAGGACTGGCGCACCGACCGCTACCTGCGCCGCCTGGAGGCGATGATGCTGGTGGCCGACAAGGAGGTCGGCCTGCTGCTCTCGGGGGCGGGCGACGTGCTCGAGCCGGAGAGCGGCGTCATGGCGATCGGCTCCGGCGGGAACTACGCCCTCGCCGCCGCCCGCGCGCTGGAAGACAGCAGCCACGATGCGGAAGAGATCGTTCGCCGCGCCATGCGGATCGCGGCCGAGATCTGCGTCTACACGAATGACAGTCTCGTGATCGAGACGCTGGAGACGGCCGAAAGCTGACGAAGTGCTGGTCCGTTAACCGAAGTTTTCGAGACACTGCTTACCAGCTTGTATCAAAGCTCCGAGCAGGGTCTCGAACATGACGATCAAGGCGAAGATACTGATGTTCGTCCTGGCCTGCGGGGCGATCACCCTGCTGGTCGCCGGCGTCGGGGTCGGCACCCTCTCGGCCTTCAACGACGCGATGGTCGAGTCCCGGCACGCGGCCCGCCGGGCCCTCGACGCGGCCAACGTCAACCGTCTCGTCAGCAACGTGGTGCTCGAATCCCGCGGCGTCTACGCCGCCAAGGACACCGCCGACGCGCAGAAATACGCCGACCGGATGCGCCTGAACCTGACGGCGATGAACGACCTCCTGGCCGCCTGGGGTGCGCGGGTGCCGGAGGCCGAGCGGGCGCAGTTCGCCCGCGTCGCCGAGGGCGCGGCCACCTTCACCGCCCTGCGCCAGGAGATCGCCCGGGCCGGAACCGCGGTCGCCCCGAAGGCGGCGGCGGAGCTCGGCTTCAACGAGGCCAACCGCGCCAACCGGCAGGCGTTCCAGGATTCCATCGACGCCCTGGTCGCCAGCGGCCAGGCCCAGGTCGCCGCCATCGATGCCGCCACCGACGCCCTCTACGCCAGCCGCCGGACCCTGCTGATCGCCCTCGCGGTAGGCGGCACCCTCGCGGGCCTCGGGCTCGGCCTCGTCGTCGGCCACCGCCAGATCGCCGCGCCCCTCGCCCGGGTCACCGCAGCGATCCGGCGCCTGTCCGAGGGCCAGCTCGACCTGCCGGCCGTGAAGCCCGGCCGGGACGAGATCGGCGCGATCTGGGCCAGCATGGAGATCTTCGCCCGCTCGATGCGGGAGAGCGCGGCCCTGCGGGCGACCCAGGACGAGGCCGCCGGCCTCGCCTCCAGCCGCCGCCGGACCGAGCGGACCGAGCTCGCCGACCGCTTCCAGGGCAGCGTCGGCGCCCTGGTGGGCGACCTCTCGGAGGCCGCCGCCGCCATGGAGGACACCGCCCGGACGATGTCGGCCCAAGCCGAGCGCACCAACCGGCAATCGGCCGCGGTGATGCGGGCCGCCCAGGAGACGGCGCAGAACGTCCAGGCGGTGGCCGCCGCCACGGAGGAGCTCGCCGCCACCGCCAACGAGATCGGCCAGCAGGTCGGCCAGACCTCGGCGGCCGCGGCGACCGCCGTCGAGAGCAGCCACCGGACCAATGCCCGCGTCGAGGCCCTGGCCGAGGGCGCCGCCCGCATCGGCGACGTCGTCGCCCTGATCTCGAACATCGCCGGCCAGACCAACCTGCTCGCGCTCAACGCCACCATCGAGGCGGCCCGGGCCGGCGAGGCGGGCCGAGGCTTCGCCGTGGTCGCTACCGAGGTGAAGACCCTGGCGGCCCAGACCGCCAGGGCCACGGACGAGATCACGGCCCAGATCGGCATGATCCAGGCCGCCACCCGGGAGACCGTGGAGGCGATCCGCGAGATCGGCACCACCATCGGCAGCGTGCACCACATCGCCCTCGGGGTCGCGGCCGCGGTGGAGGAGCAGCAGGTCGCCACCCAGGAGATCGCCCGCAGCGTCAACGACGCCGCCCGCGGCACCCACGACGTCACCGAGACCATGGCCGAGGTCCAGGGCGCGGCCGTCGAGGTCGGCGCCGGAGCCGCGCAGGTCCTGGCCTCGGCGGCGGAACTCGCCCGGCGCTCCAGCGCCCTCGACGGCGAGGTCACGCGTTTCGTCGGCTCGATCCGGGCCGCCTGAGGCGCCGGGACGACTGGAAAGGGCGGCGCGGCGCGCTTAAGTCGGGGGCGTGCGCCAGTCAGCCCCCCTCTCCCACCCGACGCGGCCTCGCCCCTGCACGGCCGGGGGCGGCCTGTCGCGAGGTCCCGTCGTGATTCCCGCCGGCCGCCCTGCGCCGGGACGCGCCGCGCGAGGCCGCGCCGGCGCCGATCGGACAAGCTCTCCCTCCGGGGTCTTCCGCACGGCGCCGGGTGGCGGCCGGCGCCCCGCGCATGCGCCGGTCGCGCGCGGCTTCCCCTGTCCTCTGCCCTGCTTTCTGCCCTGCCCCCTGCCC